>NZ_JBHTXX010000040.1:0-45981 GCF_042791415.1 Arthrobacter sp. NPDC056691 | reverse complement strand
ATCCCGAACGAGTTCGCCACCCTCGGCGCCGACGGCTTCGGCTTCTCCGACACCCGCGCCGCCGCCCGCCGGTTCTTCAAAAACGACATCCACTCCATCGTCGTCAAAACCCTCCAATTGCTGGCGGCGAGGGGCGAAGTGCAGGAGGGCGCGCCGTCGTACGCCATGGACCGCTACAAGCTCCTGGACGTCACGGCGGGAACAACAGGAGGAGCCGGCGGCGACGCCTGAGCACCGGAGCACAAAAAACGACGGCGGCCCGCACCTGATGGTGGGGCCGCCGTCGTGGTTTTTTTAGTTAGGTCAGGGACGCCGGCGGTCGACGACGAAGCCTGTGGCTGCACTCTCCCTGACTGCCGTGATTCCGGCGGTGACTGCCTTGATGTTGGAAAAGCTGGGCGAAACCGCAACCACGGTCCCGTCGTCAGCTGTCAGCCTGAACCGGTACTGTCCTGCGCCCGCCGTCTCGATTACGAATGATCCTGCCATATACGCTCCTTCCGCCAGCTGCACCGTTGCAGCTGCCATTACGACCCCCAATTGCCAACACGACATATCCGAGGTTAGCCGCCATTCACTGGACGAACCACCCCTACTACCGGGTAGCCTTTGCGCCCCTAAGGTGGTGACCATGGCTTCCCTACTTCCGTCCACCACGGGCGTCCTGCTGGCGGCGGGCGCAGGCACCCGCCTGGGCCACGGCCCGAAGGCGCTGCTTCCGTTCCGGGGACGAACCCTCGTGGAGGTACTGGCGGACATACTGCTCGACGGCGGCTGCCGGGAAGTTGTGGTGGTGCTCGGCGCGGGGGCCGGGGACGTCCGCGGCCGGACTGACCTCGCCCGGCACACCGTGGTGGAGAACCCGGGGTGGGCCGGCGGAATGGGCAGTTCGTTCCGGGCGGGGCTGGACCGTGCGCGCCCGGAAGACCATGTGCTGGTGGCGCTCGTGGACCAGCCCGGGCTGACGGCGGAAACCGTCACCCGGCTGCTGCGGGCGCACCGGCCGGGCCGGGTGACGGCCGCCGCTTACCGGAACACCACAGGGAAGCTCCGGCGCGGCCATCCGCTGCTGCTCGACGCCACGCTGCGCGCGGAAGCAGCGGCGTCGGCGGGTGGCGACGCCGGTGCCAGGCTCTTCCTGCAGGCCAGCCCGCAGCTGATCGACCTGGTGGACTGCACTCTGCCACCCGGTTCAGGCCAGTCCGGCGGCGAAGACCTCGACACCCCGGACCAACTGCACCTGCTGGACTAGTTCGGGCGCGGCCGGCACCTACTGAACCATCCCCGCCGCGAGAAGCTCCTGCAGCCCATGTTTGAAGCGGGCCCGCCCGCCGTGGGCCGGGTGCCTGATTTTCGGCACGTCCAGGCCACTGCGGCGGAGGCTGGTGTGCGCCACGTTCCCCACGGCCACCACGGTTTCGATGGGAAAGATCCCGCTGAGGGCCTGCCAGAACGGGGTGCCCAGCACCGCTTCCGCGCGCGTTGGCGTGCGGTTGGACAAAGGCTGTCCCGGCACATGGGTATGCCACGGGCAGGCGCTCCACAGCAACGGGAGGAAGCCGAGCTCGGCCAGGACCTCCCACATCACCGTGGCCGTCGGCTCGGCAGCGACACCGGCGGCCTCCGGCGGCACCACATACCCCGCCCCGGAACCGAACAAACCGAAGGGGTTGGCAGCCCCCTGGAACATGGTGCGGTTGGTGAAGGGAACGCCGGTAATACGCATGCCCCGGAAGCCGGGCGCCTCCCCCACGAGCAGCACCTTCGGTTCCCGCTCCAGCATGTCGCCGAGATAGGCGGCCAGGTTCTGCCGGCGCAGGGCGTTGGCGGGAACCGAGTGGTCGAAGAAGTTGTTGCATCCCGGAGGCGTTTCCACGGCGGCGAGACGGTCAATGAAGTCTTCGATCGACGGTGAGGTCATTACCAGCGCGGGTGGACAGCCTCGCGGAAGTAGTGGTCGTAGATCCAGCGGACGCCTTCGTCGAATTCCGGCGTGAGCACCGTGCCGGCTGCGGCGGCGTTGGCCCTGGCCTGCTCCACGGAACGGGCACCGGGAATGACCGACGTGACGCCGTCCTGCGCGGCGACCCACGCGATGGCAGCCTGCGCGGTTCCCGAGCCTTCGGGCACCAGCTGTTCGAACTCAGCCACGGCCTTGAGCCCCAGCTCAAAGTCCACCCCGGAGAAGGTTTCGCCGACGTCGAAGGCATCGCCGCCGCGGTTGTAGTTGCGGTGGTCGTCTTCGGCGAAGACGGTCGCCTTGGTGTACTTCCCGGACAGCAGCCCGGAGGCGAGCGGAACCCGGGCGATGATGCCCACCCCGGCGCTCTTCGCAGCGGGGAGCACCTCCTCCAGCGGCTTGAGCCGGAAGGCGTTCAGGATGATCTGCACTGACGCGGTGCCCCCGTGCAGAAGGGCTTCGAGGGCTTCATCCGTTCGCTCGACGCTGACGCCGTAGTTCCGGATGGCACCCTCGGCCACCAGGGTATCCAGGGCGTCGTACACCTCGGCCCGGCTGTACACGGCGGTGGGCGGGCAGTGCAGCTGGACCAGGTCCAAAGTTTCGGTCTGCAGGTTGCGGCGGGACCGGTCCACCCACTCGCGGAAGTTGGCAAGGTTGTAGTTTTCCGGACGCTGCTCCAGCCTGCGGCCCATCTTCGTGGCCACCGTGATGCCCGTGCCCGGGTTCTCGGCGAGGAAAGCCCCGATGGCCTGCTCGCTGCGGCCGTCCCCGTAGACGTCCGCAGTGTCGAAGAAGGTTACGCCGGCCTCCGCGGAGGCGGCGAGGATGGCCTGGGCCTGCGCCGGGTCAACGTTGCCCCAGTCCGCGCCGAGCTGCCAGGTTCCCAGTCCAACGACGGAAACGTTCCGTCCGGTCTTGCCTAAGATGCGCTGTTCCATCCCCCGACTATATGTTGCCAACACCACGCGGGGTCACTTCACGCCCTCCGTCGCGGTTCACGGGGCGAAAAGTGACTCCGCATTGCCTGGACCTGCAGGAACGCTGTCGGGAACAAGTCCCGCCTCCTTCAGGCCCAGGTAGATCTTGTCCCGGGCGATCGGCAGCTCCGCGAATCGCACGCCGGTGGCATTCCGGATGGCATTGGCCAGCGCGGGCGCCACGGGATTGAAGGGGCTTTCGCTCATGGACTTGGCACCCAGCGGACCCAGGGCGTCGTTGGTGCTGGCGAAGTACACCTCGCTGCGCGGCACGTCCGCGAAGGACGGGATGTGGTACTGCCGGAGGATGTCCGTGGTGACCCGGCCGGCGTCGTCCACCCGCACCTCCTCGTAGAGGGCGGCGCCCAGGGCCTGGGCAATCCCGCCCTCGATCTGGCCCCGGCACTGCCGCGGGTTCACCACCACACCGGCATCGGCTGCCTGCACGCTCTGCAGGATCCGCAGCTCACCGGTCCCGGTGTTCACGGCCACGCGGAAACCGTGGACGTTGAAGGCCACCGAACGCGGCGTGCCGCCCCAGCGCCCCTCGGCCTCAAGTTCGACGCCGGCCCGCCGGGCGGCGTCGAACAGTTCAGTAAGCGGCACCCTGGTTCCCTCACAGACGACGGCGTCGCCGTCGAGCACGCACCCGGAGGCCTGGATCTGCCGGACGCCGGCGGCGAAGGCCCGGATCCGGACGGCCAGTTCCTCGGCGGCGGCCAGCGTGGCCTTCCCGGCCACCACGGTGCCGGCCGAGCCGAAGGCACCGGTGTCGTGCTCGATCAGATCCGTGTCGGACTGCCGGACGGCGACCCGCGCGGCCACGGTGGACAGCGCCGTCGCCGCCAGCTGTGCGTGCACAGTGGTGGTGCCGTTGCCGAATTCGGCGGTTCCGACGTCGGCGGCGTAAGTTCCGTCAGCCAGGAGCCGGAGCTTGGAATGGGCGAAGTGGCCCCGCGGCGGGACGGTGTCGATCATGGACAGCGCCGTGCCCTCACCGGTGACCCAGTCCGGTCCCAGGTCGTCGAGGCCGGCGGCCCGGTAGCGTTCGCGGCCCCGTTCCAGTGCGTCCTGCACCAGGCGCGTGCACTGGTCCAGCCCGTAGCTGCCGTAGTGGACGTCCTCCTCCGGCTCGGAATGGGTGGAGAGCATGTCGTCGCCCTCGCGGACCATGTTGCGGCGGCGGAACTCCAGCGGGTCCATGCCGATGCCCGTGGCCAGTTCGTCGATGGCCGATTCGATGGCGAAGATCGTCTGGCTCAGCCCGTAGCCGCGGAATGCGCCGGACGGCACGGTGTTCGTGTAGGCCGCCACCGCGTCCACCTTCTTGTTGGCGCACTTGTAGACGGCCAGGGATTCGCCGCAGCCGTGGAACATGACACCCGGGGCGTGGTTGCCGTAGGCGCCGGTGTTGGTAACGACGTCCAGCTGCAGCGCCGTGAGCCTGCCGTCACTGCTGGCGCCCGCCTTGAGCTTGATGGTGAACGGGTGCCTGGTGGTGCTGGCGGTGAACTGCTCAGTCCGGGTGAACTCCAGCTGCACGGGGCGGCGCAGCTTCAGGGCCGCGAGCGCGGCGATGTCCTCCGTCAGCACCTCCTGCTTTCCGCCGAAGCCGCCGCCCACCCGGCCCGCCACCACGTGGACCTGGTCCTCCGGCAGCCCGAACACGCGGCAGAGCGTGCGGCGCACCAGGAACGGGACCTGGCTGGAGGTACGCACCTGCAGGCGGCCGTCGTCGTCCACGGAAGCGATGGAGGCGTGGGTCTCCAGCGCGACGTGCTGGACGCGCTGGGTCCGGTAGGTCTGTTCATGGATGAAGTCGGCGGCCGCGAATCCGTCGCCGGCGCTGCCGAGTTCGGAGTGCAGCTCGGCCACGATGTTCCGCTCCGGCCGGGCGATCCGGGCCGTGCCCGCGTCCTTGTCGCCGTGCACGGCGGGGGCGCCCGGCAGGATCGCGTCCTGCGGGCTGAACACCGCGGGCAGTTCCTCGTACTCAACGCGGACAGCGCGGACGCCCGCTTCCGCGGCGGCCACCGATTCGGCGACGACGGCGGCCACCCGCTGGCCCCGGAACCTCACCACGGTGTCCAGCAGCCGGGTGTCGTCGGGATCGTCGGTGTAGAGCTCGTGCTGGGCGCTGGAGTACAACTGCTCGGGGGCGTCCTCTGCGGTGAGCACGGCCACGACTCCCGGCACCCCCATCGCCGCCGCGGTGTCGACGGACAGGACCCGGGCGTGGGCATGCGGCGAACGAACGAGCTTCATATGCAGCAGGCCGGGCAGCGCCTCGGCCGGGACGTCCAGCGTGTAGCGTGCCTGCCCCGTGACCACCGCGCGGCTGGCGGGCGCCGGAACGTCGTCACCCAGCCGGCCGGGCTCCGGGGCGGGCTGCCCCTCGCCGGCAACTCCCGAGCCGGGGCCTTCCGGAGCCGGGTGGCCCTCGTGGCCGCAGACCGCATCCGCGATGGCCCGGTACCCGGTGCAGCGGCACAGGTTGCCCTTCAGGTTGCGGGGCAGGTTTTCCTTCTGGGCGTCGTCGAACGTGGCCGCCGTCATCACCATGCCCGCGGTGCAGAAGCCGCACTGGAAGCCCTGGCGGTCCAGGAACTGCTGCTGCACCGGGTGCAGGTCAGCTCCGTCGCCCGTGGCGGCCGGCCGCGTGGCTGCGAGGCCCTCGATCGTGGTGACCGCGTGGCCTTCGGCGCGCACGGCCGGGTAGATGCAGCTGTGCACCGGCGTGCCGTCCACGTGCACGGTGCACGCACCGCAGTCGCCGCCGTCGCAGCCCTTCTTCACGCCGAAGTTGCCCTGCTCCCGGAGGAACGTGCGCAGGCACTGGCCGGGCCGCGGCTGCGCCTGCACCGGTGCGCCGTTGATTTCCATGGCCATGCTCAGGCCCCTCTCTGCGTGTGCTGTGTCTTTTGCGGCGGCTGCGGCGGCCAGAAATCACCGGAAGCCGGCGCCGGCGCTCCGGCCGGCAGGCTGAGTGCCGCCCGGATTTCCTCGGCCAGGCGGTGCGTCATGTCGCGGCGCCAGTCGGGCAGCCCGTGGATATCGTCGTGGTACAGGCCCGCCGGGATGGCGGTTTCAAGTTCACCGGCCAGCTCCGGCGCGTCGGGCAGCGATGCGAAACGCAGCTGCACGGGCCGTTTGGTGGCGGCGGTGACGGTCAGCGTGAACCGGCCGCCGCCATCGAGCCTTCCGATCAGCAGCACCCCCGACCTGCCGAGGTTGCTCAGCGAGAGGCGGCGGAACGCCGCCCGGGAGGACAGGGCCGACGCCGGCAGGCTGATGCTGCGGAGCAGCTCGCCGGGTGCCAGGGCGTTTTGCCCGTCCCCGGTAATGAAGTCGGCCACCGGCACCTCCCGGCGGGACCCTCCAGGGCCGAGGATGGTGGCTGTGCCGTCCAGTCCGGCGCACAGCGAGATCATGGGGCCGGCGGGCAGGGATGTGCACAGGTTGCCGCCCACGGTGGACATGTTCCAGACCTTGAAGGACGCC
This sequence comes from Arthrobacter sp. NPDC056691, assembly GCF_042791415.1. Classification (NCBI taxonomy): domain Bacteria; kingdom Bacillati; phylum Actinomycetota; class Actinomycetes; order Micrococcales; family Micrococcaceae; genus Arthrobacter; species Arthrobacter sp. NPDC056691. Next base: position 39,540 of record NZ_JBHTXX010000040.1, on the reverse strand, counting down.
ACGAAGGAGTCGCAGCAGGGCCGGATCAGATCCAGGCCGCGCCAGTCCGTGCCGTCTTCCGCCAGCTTCTCCGGGAGCGCGTACAGCTCGGCGACGGTGCAGGTGGCGGCGAGCTCGATGCCGTCCGCTGTCACGGTCACGGGCTGCCAGCCGGCAGAGCCGAGATCCAGCAGGCGCCGCAGCGGCTCGGGCCCGAAGGCCGTGCTGCCGTAGGAAAAGAGGACGGTGCCGCCCGCGAGCCAGGCGTCGCCGTCGCGCCAGTCGGCGGGGTCGGTGGTGCGGACCACCGCCTCGATGGTGTTCATGTCCATGCGGTCTCCTGGGATGCCTGTTCTTTACTGAATGCCGGGGAAGTGCCGGCTGCCTTTGTGCCGGCGTTCCCGCCGGCGGGAAGGGTATGAATGGGTCCGGCGCCGTCCCGCAATGGAGTGCAGGCGGCGGCACCGGTGCGGGCCGCGATCAGCTCCGCGGTGATGGAAACCGCCACTTCTGCCGGTGTGACGGCGCCAAGATCCAGGCCGATCGGCGAATGCAGCCGGGCCAGCCGTTCCGGTGCCACGCCGGCCTCGAGGAGCCCGTCGATGCGCTGCCGGTGGCTGCGGCGCGAGCCCAGGGCGCCGACGAACGCAACGTCCAGCTCCAAGGCTTCCTGCAGCAGCGGAATGTCGAACTTGGGGTCATGCGTGAGGACGCAGATGACCGTGCGGGAGTCGGTCCTGCCCGCGGCGGCTTCCGCAGCGAGGTACCGGTGCGGCCAGTCGGTGGCCACCTCGTCCGCGGCAGCGAAACGCTCCTGCGCCGAGAACGCGGGCCGGGCATCGCACAGCGTGACGCGGTAGCCAAGCAGCTTCGCAGCAGGAACCAGCGCCGCGCCAAAGTCGTTGGCGCCGAACACCAGCAGCCGGGCCGGCGGCAGACGGCTCTCCACCAGCAGGGTCACGGGCTCCGGCCACGTCACCGCGCCCTCGGTACCGTGGGCGCCCCGCTCCGGAATGCCGTTGCATCCCTGCGGCGGCGCCAGCCGGACCAGCCCCGTCCTGCCGCCGCGCAGCAGCGGTTCGAGCTGGGCCGCCGCCGCCAGGAGCGCTTCCCGCCTGCCGTCAGAGTCCAGATCCAGAGCCTCCAGCCCCAGCAGTGCCGCGAGGTCGGCCGATCCCGCAACCTCAAAGGTGCCCGGGTCCGTAACCACGACGACGGAAGCCGGCTGTGAGGCCACAACACCCCGGGTTCCGGCAGCCCCCAATGCGCTGCCGGTCACGGCCCCGCCCGTCACGGCTCTGCGCGTCACGCCGTCGATGCGCCGGATCAGTGCCAGTGGCCGTTCCGGGTCCCCGGCGGCGAACTTCCGGAGGGCCCCAAGCCCCGCGGAACTGCCGTCCAGCGGCTGGATATGGACCTCCAGCTCACCGCCGCAGGTGAGCCCGACGGCGAACGCGTCCTCGGGACTGAAACCGAACGCCTCAAGGCGGGTGCCGCCGTCGGCCATCACCTCCAGCGCCGAGGCAACCACGGCCCCTTCAACACAGCCGCCGGAGAGGCTGCCGAGGATCTCCCCCGATTCGGACACCAGCATGGAGGTTCCGGGCGGGCGCGGCACGGAACCGCTGGCGGTGATGATGGTGGCGACGGCGCACCGTTCCCCGGACGCCGCCGGGCGCCAGCCGGCCAGAGAAGGCATCAGATCCAGCATGGCAGCACTCCCTCTTCCCGTGCGATGGTGCCCATATTCTCGTTCCTATCGTTGATGGTGGAAAGCGTACGACGCCGGCCTGGCCGAGCGACGCGCAAACGGTCCGGGGATGCGCGGATTCCCGTGTCCTCCGGCCGTTTGCGCGTCGCGGGGCAGTTTCCGCGTCCTGGCCGGGTCCTACGCCCCGAGCAGTGTGCTGACCGGACCCCGCGCGAAGTAGATCACGAAGCCCACCGTGACCACCCACATCAGCGGGTGGATCTTCTTCGCCTTGCCGGAGGCTGCGCCGATCACCGCCCAGGACACGAAGCCCACGCCGATCCCGTTGGCGATCGAGTAGCTCAGCGGCATGGTGACGATGGTCAGGAAGGCCGGCAGCGCCACCGCGAACTTGGTGAACTTGATCTCGCGGATCTGCGCCATCATCATCGCGCCCACCACCACCAGGGCGGCGGCAGCCACCTCGAGCGGCACCACGCTGGTGAGCGGGGTGAGGAACATGGAGCCCAGGAACAGCGCGCCGGTGACCACCGAGGCCAGGCCGGTGCGCGCTCCCTCACCGATTCCCGCGGCCGAGTCGATGTACACGGTGTTGGAGGAACCGGACGTGGCGCCGCCCACCACCGCGCCCACGCCTTCGACGATGAAGGCGGACTTGAGCCGGGGGAAGGTGCCGTCCTTGTGCGCCACGCCGGCGCTCTTCGCGAGCCCGGTCATGGTGCCCATGGCGTCGAAGAAGTTGGTGAACACGAGCGTGAACACCAGCATCGTCGCGGCCAGGCCGCCGATCCGGCCGAAGGCGCCGAACAGGTCGAACTGGCCCACCAGGCCGAGGTCCGGTGCTGAGACCAGGTGGCCGGACAGCACCGGCGTGTTCAGGTGCCAGCCGCCGGGGTTGGTTTCGCTGGCCGGTCCGATGTGCAGGAATGCCTCGACGACGGCGGCGAGCGCCGTGGTGGCCACGATGCCGATGAGCAGTCCGCCCTGGACCTTCCGTGCCACCAGGATGCCCATGACCAGCAGGCCCACGATGAACACCATGGTGGGGATGGAGGTGATGGAGCCGTTGTCGCCGAGCTGGACCGGCGGCCCGCCGGCGGTGGCCTTGACGAAGCCCGAGTCCACGAAGCCAATGAATGCGATGAACAGGCCGATGCCCACGGTGATGGCGGCCTTGAGCTCCTTGGGCACGGCCCGGAAGATCGCGGTCCGCGCGCCGGTGACGCCGAACAGGACGATCAGGATTCCGTTGATGACCACCAGGCCCATGGCTTCGGCCCAGGTGACCTCGTGAATAACCGCCACCGCGAGGAAGGAGTTGATGCCCAGTCCCGCTGCCAGGCCAAACGGCAGGTTGGCGATCAGGCCGAACGCGATGGTCATGACGCCGGCGGTCAGCCCGGTGACCGCGCCGACCTGCGCGGCTGAAAGCCAGCCGCCGGCGACGTCCGTCGGGGCGTTGTCCGCGCTGAATCCGCCCAGGATCAGCGGATTCAGGATGACGATGTAGGCCATCGTGAAAAACGTGACCAGTCCGCCGCGCACCTCACGGGCCACGGTGGAACCGCGCTGGGTGATGTGGAAGAAGCGGTCAAGGAAAGAGTTCGACGCCGGGGGCCTGGGCCCGCTGCCCCGCCGCGTTTTGCCGGTCTGCGGGCTCTGTTCGAGTGCCGCTGTCTGCCCTGCGCCCAGAAGCGCAGCCTGCTTTTCAGCGGTATTGTCCAGGATTGTCATCTCAGCCACCGGGCCCTAGTAGTCAATCCTGGAGTCGAGCGTGTTCCAGGTGTTGAACGGTTCCAGGATGGCCGGGGCGTCGGGGTGGCCCAGCTCGAGCTTGGAGACCGGCATCAGGGCGTGCCGGTCCTCGTTGTCGAAGTACTCGTAGAAGACGGCGTCGTCGAAGCCGACGGAGGCGGCGTCGTGCCGGTCCGCGGCGAAGACCACACGGTCGATGCGGGCCCACAGCGCCGAGGCCAGGCACATGGGGCATGGCTCGCAGCTGCTGTAGAGGGTGGCTCCGCGGAGGTCGAAGGTGCCAAGACCGCTGCAGGCGCGGCGAATGGCCGTGACCTCGGCGTGGGCGGTGGGATCGTTGTCGGCGGTGACCCTGTTGACGCCGTCGAACGCCTGACCGTCGGCGGTGACGATCACGGCGCCGAACGGGCCGCCGCTGTTAAGGACGTTGGCGGTTGCCAACTGGATGGACCTGGCCAGGTATGCCTCGGCCGTGACGGTGGTACTCATGATGCGACTCCCTTTGCTGTGGAAGCCGGTACCCCGCGGACGGAACGGAAGGACCAAGTGCGACGGTTACCAGGCTTCAGCATGTGCTTTTGAAGGTTAAGTTGCGCCTGGTAGATAGCTTCCCGGAGTCCGGGTGCCCGCCTTTGGCAGAATCGAGATTAGCACCGGAATGTGGCCCGCACCATAGTTTTCTGGAAATTTAATTTCGCAATGTGAAATGCGTGTTACGCGTGGCTCACGTCCGGCGTCCACCGCTGCCGGTCACAATCCGCCTCCCTTGACCGCCCTCCGGCGCCCGCCCTACGCTGGTGCCGACTCGCCGCCCGGTCGTTCCTGTCACCGGTCGTTCATGTTATAGGGCAGCGTGTCCCCTGGATCAGCAGACAGGACCACTGAGCTGGAAAGTATCAGCACGCTCAGACAAGGACCACCCCATGACCCAGCCCCACAACCTTCCGTCATCATCAACGGCGCCGGCCGGCGAGTCCCGGCTCTGGATCCGCAACCCGCTGGCCGCCTTCACCGCCAACAGCCTCGACGCCTCGGGCGGCCTGGTGGTCAGCGGCGGCACGATCGTGGAGGTGCTTGGCGCCGGCCAAACGCCCTCCGCACCCTGCGCACAGACCTTCGACGCCGGCAACCACGTGGTGCTGCCCGGCCTGATCAACACGCATCACCACTTCTACCAAACACTCACCCGCGCCTGGGGTCCGGTGGCCAACGCTCCCCTGTTCCCGTGGCTGCAGAACCTTTACCCGGTCTGGGCCAAGCTCACGCCGCGGGATCTTGAACTGGCAGCCACCGTGGCCCTCGCCGAACTGCTGCTCTCCGGCTGCACCACCGCCGCCGACCACCACTACCTCTTCCCCGCCGGGATGGAGGACGCGGTCGACGTCGAAATCGGCGCCGTCCGGCGCCTCGGCATGCGGGCCACGCTGACCCGCGGCTCCATGACTTTGGGAGAGGACGACGGCGGCCTGCCGCCGCAGTCGACGGTGCAGGCACCGGATGTGGTGCTGGCCGACAGCGAACGGCTGATCCGCGAATACCACGAGCGCGGCGATGGCGCCGTGATCCAGATTGCGCTGGCGCCCTGCTCGCCGTTTTCCGTCACCAAGGAGATCATGGCCGAAAGCGCAGCCATGGCGGACCGGCACGATGTCCGGCTGCACACGCACCTCGCGGAGACTCTCGACGAGGAGCAGTTCTGCCTCGAGACATTCGGCCTGCGCACCGTTGACTACCTGGACAGCGTGGGCTGGCTGACGGACAGGACCTGGCTGGGCCACGGCATCCATTTCAGCGACGCCGAAATTGCCCGGCTGGGAGCGGCGGGAACCGCCGTCGCCCACTGCCCGACGTCGAACATGCGCCTCGCATCCGGCACCGCCCGCGTGCTCGAGCTGGAGGAAGCGGGAGTGCCCGTAGGGCTGGGAGTGGACGGATCGGCGTCGAACGATGCCTCCAACATGATTCTCGAGGCGCGGCAGGCGCTGTACCTGCAGCGCCTGCGCTACGGCGCTCACGTGCCGGTGGAGCGGGCGCTGGGCTGGGCCACTCGCGGGTCGGCGGCGGTGCTGGGACGGCCAGACCTGGGCCAACTGGCGCCCGGCCTGCAGGCGGACCTGGCCCTGTTCCGGCTGGACGGCCTGCGGTTCTCGGGCAGCCACGATCCGCTCGCCGCGCTGCTGCTGTGCGCCGCCGACCGCGCGGACCGCGTGATGGTGGGCGGCCAGTGGCGCGTGGTGGACGGGCAGATTCCGGGACTGGACGTGGCCGGCCTGGTGGCGGAGCATTCGGCGGCGGCGCGGCGGCTCGTGAACGGCTGACGCCCCGCCGTTTCGACGGTTCCCTGCGCAGACGACGTTCCGCAACGTCGAGTGCGCACGGAACCATCGAAACGGGGCCGGTCAACTGCTAGCGTGGCGGCATGACTCCGTCGAAGACGCCGGCCGAGATCCTGGACATTGCCGGCACCGAGGTCCGCATCTCGAGCCCGGACAAGGTGGTGTTTCCGGAGCCCGGGCTCACGAAGCTCGACCTGGTGCGGTACTACCTGGCGGTCGCGGATGGCGCGCTGCGGGGTGCCGGCGGCCGGCCGATGGTGCTCAAGCGCTTCCCGAAGGGTATCGACGCGGAGCCGTTTTTCCAGAAGCGCGTGCCGGATAACCACCCCGAGTTCATCGACACGACCACGCTGCACTACGCGTCGGGGACGTCGGCGGAGGAGGCAGTCATCCGGGATGCGGCGGGCCTGGCGTGGGTGGTGAACCTTGGGTGCCTGGACCTCAACCCGCATCCGGTGCGCGCCGAGGACCTCGAGCACCCGGACGAACTCCGTGTGGACCTGGATCCGATGCCGGGGGTCGACTGGTCGCAGATCGTTGACGTCGCCTACGTAGCGCAGGAGGTGCTCGACGACGTGGGGCTCGTGGGGTGGCCGAAGACGAGCGGCTCGCGGGGGCTCCACATTCTGGTGCGCATCGCCCCGCAGTGGCAGTACCGAGAGGTGCGGCTCGCTGCCGAGACGCTGGCACGGGAGGTCGAAAACCGTGCCCCCGGCCTCGCCACTGCGCGGTGGTGGAAGGAGGAGCGCGGCGAGAGCGTGTTCGTCGACTTCAACCAGAACGCGAAGGACCGCACCGTGGCCTCGGCATACTCAGTGCGGCCCTTGCCCGACGCCCGGGTCTCGACGCCGCTCACCTGGGACGAGGTCCGCTCCATCCGGCCGGAACAGTTCACGGTGCTCACAGTGCCGGAGCGGTTCGCCGAGGCGGGTGACCCCCATGCCGGGATCGACGACGCCGCCGGCTCACTCGAGGGGCTGCTCGCCCTGGCCGCCGAACTCGGCCCTGCTGAGAAGGCGCCGCGCGCCGGCAACGGATCCGGCCGCCGCCAGTCGGTGATGCCGCTCATTGAGGTGGCCCGCACCAGAACCAAGCCCGAGGCACTCGCCGCACTCGACGAGTGGAAGTCCCGGCATGCGGACGTGGTCCCTGCGCTGCACCCGGCCGATGTGCTGGTCGACGGCATGCGGGGGTCGAGCTCGCTTTGGTACCGGGTGCGGGTGAATTTGCAGCATGTCCCGGAAGCGGAGCGTCCACCGCAGGAGGAGCTTATTGCCGACTACGACCCGTGGGCAGGCAGGGAGTGGCCGGGAACTGCCTGAGGACGCAGAAAATGTCCGGCGACACCGAAATGGTCCGGCGACACCCGAATGTGGGTGTCGCCGGACCATTTGCGCGTCCTGCGGCGAATAATGCGTCTTACGCCCTCCGGCCGAAGACCGGGAGCGCCCGCAGCCAGCGCGACAGGCCGCCGGAGCGCCGGTCGCAGTCGGCGGGGATGTAAAAGTCGGGATCCGTGGCGCCGAACGGCAGGTACAGCTCCTGGCCGGGTGCCGGGAATTCCGCGACGTTGTTCTTATCCTGCGAGTCCATCTGTTCCTCCTCGTTTCTTGCGCTGATCCGCTCAGTAGTTTCGCAAAGCGGAAAATAGTTTTTGATATGTGAAATCTTACGAATGCCCCCCGCGCCGCGTCAAGACCTCCGCAGCCCCGCCACCCGCCGTCGTTGGTCACAATCCGTTTTTTGAATTTGTGATGTACACCACCGGAATGCTGCGCTACGCTTTAAGGCAATTCGTGGCGCACGTCACGTAACCTGGGAGCAGCAGGCAGGGTCGTAATGAGCTGGCATCACAACTGATGTCGGCTCATTTTTTGTTTTGGGTCGACGCCACAGGAAACGCGTGGGAAACACGCACTTAATTTCTATGTGGGACTTTCGTTCCACATACCGGAAGTTGGGAACAGACCATGAGCAACAAGATCGTCCTCGGCCACAACCAGTACGGCAAGGCCGAAGTCCGCGTCGTCAAGATCACCCGCGACACCGACCGCCATGAGATCGAGGACCTGAACGTCACCTCGCAGCTCCGCGGGGACTTCGAAGCCGCCCACCTCGAGGGCGACAACGCCCACGTGGTGGCCACCGACACCCAGAAGAACACCATCTACGCCTTCGCCCGCGAAGGGGTCGGCTCCCCGGAGGCTTTCCTGCTGCGCCTCGGGGAGCACTTCACCTCCAGTTTCGAGTGGGTCACCGGCGGCCGCTGGGAAGCCGAGTCCTACGCCTGGGAGCGCATCCAGGCGCACGGCAGCGCGCACGATCACTCCTTTGTCCGCAAGGGCCAGGAAGTCCGCACCGCCGTCCTGGTCCGCGACGGCGCAGCCACCCACCTGATCTCCGGACTCAAGGACCTGACCGTCCTGAAGTCCACGCAGTCCGGTTTCGTCGGCTACCCGAAGGACAAGTACACCACCCTGCCGGAGACCACGGACCGCATCCTCGCGACCGACGTCTCGGCCCGCTGGCGCTTCAAGTCCGGCACGGACTTCAGCTCGCTGGACTTCAACAAGAGCTATGAGGACGTCAAGGGCCTTCTGCTTGAAGGATTCACCGAGAAGTACTCCCACGCCCTCCAGCAGACCCTGTTCGACATGGGCGCGAAGGTCCTGGAAGCGCACAGCGAGATCGAGGAAATCAAGTTCTCGATGCCCAACAAGCACCACTTCCTCGTGGACCTCTCGCCGTTCGGGCTCGACAACCCCAACGAGGTCTTCTACGCGGCCGACCGCCCGTACGGACTCATTGAGGCCACCGTCCTGCGCGACGACGCCGAAGCAGCCGACGCCGCGTGGTCGGGTATCGCCGGCTTCTGCTAAACCCCAGCCGATAAGGCCCGGCCGGCCCGCGGACGCCACCGCCCGCGGGCCCGCCGGCACCCCCAACAGCACCACCACAGAGTTTTTGTCCATGTATCGCGACTTAAACGCCCCTAAACCCCCAATAAGTGGACAAAAACTCCAAGCCCCGGGGGTCAACAACCGGCCCCGGCCCGAGGCGTCTACAAGACCCAAATTGTTAGCCAGACATTGTTAGCCAGACGAAGGCGTCTGCCATGAACCAAGAAAGTCTGCCATGAACATCACCAAGAAAAGCCGCCCAGCGGCAACCCGCCCGGAAGATCAGCGCCTCTCCCTCGGCAGCACTTTCGCCTACGGGTTCCAGCACGTCCTCACCATGTATGGCGGCATCATCGCCCCGCCCCTGATCATCGGCGCCGCGGCCGGCATGTCGTCGCAGGACATCGGCCTCCTGATCGCCGCCTGCCTCTTCGTCGGCGGCCTCGCCACCATCCTCCAGACCGTCGGCATCCGCTTCTTCGGCTCCCAACTACCGCTTGTCCAGGGCGTCTCCTTCGCCGGCGTCTCCACGATGGTGGCGATTGTCCACGGCGGCGGCGGAATCCAGGCGGTCTTCGGCTCGGTGATCGCGGCATCGCTGATCGGCCTGCTCATCACTCCGCTGTTTTCCAGGATCATCAAGTTCTTCCCGCCGGTTGTCACGGGCACGGTGATCACCACCATCGGCCTCACGCTGATGCCGGTGGCCGCCAACTGGGCCATGGGCGGCAACAAGGCGGCCCCCAGTTACGGCAGCATGGCCAACATCGGACTGGCGGCCGCCACCATGGCGATCGTCCTGCTGCTGAGCAAGGTGGGCAACGCCGCCATCTCCCGGCTGTCCATCCTGCTCGCGATGGTTCTTGGGACCGGCATCGCCTTCGCCTTCGGCATGGCTGACTTCTCCAAGGTGGGCACCGGCGAGATCGTCGCCTTCCCCACCCCGTTCGCGTTCGGTCCGCCCACGTTCGAGATTGCCGCGATCATCTCGATGCTCATCGTCATCCTGGTGACGCTCACCGAGACCTCCGCCGACATCATTGCCGTGGGCGAGATCGTGGGCACCAAGGTCGACTCCAAGCGGATCGGCGACGGTCTGCGGGCGGACATGCTCTCCAGCGCCATCTCGCCGCTGTTCAACTCCTTCACACAGAGCGCCTTCGCGCAGAACGTGGGCCTCGTGGCCATCACGGGCGTCAAGAGCCGCTTCGTCGTCAGCGCCGGCGGCCTCATCCTCGTCATCCTCGGCCTGCTTCCGGTCCTTGGCCGGGTGGTGGCGGCGGTGCCGACGCCCGTCCTGGGCGGTGCCGGCGTCGTACTCTTTGGAACTGTTGCCGCCAGCGGCATCCGGACACTCTCCAAGGTGGAGTACCGCAACAACATGAACCTGATCATCGTGGCCGCGTCCATCGGCTTCGGCATGATCCCGATCGCGGCACCGGCCTTCTACGACCAGTTCCCGTCCTGGTTCAGCACCATCTTCCACTCCGGCATCAGCTCGGCAGCGGTCATGGCCATCCTGCTGAACCTGCTGTTCAACCACCTCAAGGCCGGCAACTCGGAGAACCAGTCCGTGTTCGTGGCCGGCACCGGGCGCGTCGTCAAGGAGGAGGAACTGAAATGCCTGGCCGACGGCGACCGCTTCGAAGGTGGGAAGCTGATCGACTGCGACGGCAAGGAAGTCCCCATCCAGGCGTCATCCAACTCGGACCACTAAGGACCCAGCAAGCGCGAACGAACACTTAAGGGCCCCGTTTCTGCAGAGAAACGGGGCCACAAGTGTACGTTCGCGCTCCAACCAACCGAGTGCGAACTGGCAGCTAATGACCCCAAACGTGACTTTTGAGGTCATTAGCTGCCAGTTCGCGCCAAGAGAACGACGGCGGGAGGTCAGTTTTGGTTGAGCTCGTCCGAGATCGCCTGGGCTGCTTGGCGGAGGAGCGGGACGGCGCGGTCGGCGAAGGCCTGGTCCACACGGGAGACGGGCCCGGAGACGGAGATGGCGGTGGGCGTGGGCGCGTTGGGCACGGCCATCGCGAAGCAGCGCACGCCGAGCTCCTGCTCCTCCTCGTCGATCGAGTAGCCGCGTTCCCGGATCCGGTTCAGGTCCGCGATCAGGGAGTCGAAGTCGCCGATGCTCTTGGCCGTGGGCGTGGGCATGCCGGTGCGGGTCACGATGCCGCGCACCACCTCGTCGTCCAGTTGCGCCAGGATGGCCTTGCCCACGCCGGTGTCGTGGGTGTGGGCGCGGCGGCCCACCTCGGTGAACATGCGCATCGAGTGCAGCGACGGCACCTGGGCCACGTAGATGACCATGTCCGAGTCCAGCACGGCCATGTTGGACGTCTCCCCCAGCCGGTCCACGAGGGACTTCAGCTGCGGCCGGGCCAGGGCACCAAGCTGCTTGTTGGCGCCTTCACCCAGGCGGATCAGCCGCGGGCCGAGGGCGTAGCGGCGGTTGGGCAGCTGGCGGATGTACCCCAGCGCCACGAGCGTGCGCAGCAGCCGGTGGATCGTGGGCAGGGGCAGGTCAGTGGAGGAGGAGAGCTCGCTGAGCGTCACGTCGCCGCCGGCGTCGGTGATCAGTTCCAAAAGTTCAAAGACGCGCTCAACGGACTGCACGCCTCCGGAGGCCTTCTCAGCCATGTAGCACTCTCCTGTTGCCTCGAATACGACAACTCTTATCCGCATCGTGAAAAAAGTTGCTTAGACAGCCAAAGATACAGCACAGCGCCGGGCCGCGTCGATGAAAGCAGCAAGGGCTTGTCTTTCCATAAAGTAGATAATAATATCCATAATACGAAAACATTCAGCCGAAGAGCCCACCCCTGCGATGGGCCCAATCAGGAGGACATTCAATGGCGAACCCGAGCCCCGGAAACTCAATCACCCTGCGCGTGGAGGCCCCGTCGAGCTTCAGTGCCACCAGCGAACTCGCGGCAGCCGTCGGTGCGGCCGGAGCGGCGATCACCGCGCTGGACGTCACCGAGTCCCACCACGAGACGCTGGTTGTCGACGTCACCTGCAACACCACCGACCAGGACCACGCGGACCGCGTGAAGGACGCGCTCAACGCGCTCGACGGCGTCACCGTGCGCAACGTCTCGGACCGCACCTTCCTGATGCACCTCGGCGGCAAGCTTGAGGTCGTCCCGAAGGTGGCGCTGCGCAACCGCGACGACCTCTCCCGCGCCTACACGCCCGGCGTCGCCCGCGTCTGCCTTGCCATCGCCGAAAACCCCGACGCCGCCCGGAACCTGACGGTCAAGCGCAACACCATCGCCGTCCTTACCGACGGTTCAGCCGTCCTTGGCCTCGGCAACATCGGCCCCGCAGCTGCCCTGCCCGTCATGGAAGGCAAGGCGGCCCTGTTCAAGCAGTTCGCCAACGTGGACGCCTGGCCGGTCTGCCTGGACACCCAGGACACCGAGGAAATCATCATGATCGCCAAGGCAATGGCCCCCGTGTACGGCGGCATTAACCTTGAGGACATCGCGGCCCCGCGCTGCTTCGAAATCGAAAACCGGCTCCGCGAGGAACTGGACATCCCGGTCTTCCACGACGACCAGCACGGCACCGCCATCGTCACCCTGGCTGCCCTGGTCAATGCCCTGCGTGTCGTGGGCAAGAAGCTCGCGGACGTCCGGATCGTGGTCTCCGGCGTCGGCGCCGCGGGCTCAGCGATCATCCAGCTCCTCAAGGCCCAGGGCGCGCAGCACATCATCGCCGCCGGCCGCTCCGGCGCCATCCACTCGGGTGAGCAGTACGACGACGAGCACCGCTCCTGGATTGCCGCGAACACCAACGAAGAAGGCTTCTCCGGCACGCTGCACGAGGCCCTCAAGGGCGCCGACGTGTTCATCGGCGTCAGCGCCCCGCACGTCATCGGCGAGGAACAGGTCGCCTCGATGGCCAAGGACGCCATCGTCTTCGCCATGGCCAACCCCACGCCGGAAATCGACCCGACGGTGGCCTCCAAGCATGCCGCCGTGGTGGCCACCGGCCGCAGCGACTTCCCGAACCAGATCAACAACGTCCTGGCCTTCCCCGGCTTCTTCCGCGGGCTGCTGGACGCCGGGGCATCGGACATCACACCGGAGATGCTGGTGGCCGCTGCCGAGGCGATCGCCAACCGGGTTGCTGACGACGAGCTGAATGCGAGCTACATTATCCCCAGCGTCTTCGATCCCCACGTGGCCGCCGACGTCGCCACTGCGGTCGCAAACGCAGCCCATGCGGCAGCGGGTGTCCGGACCGCACACGCAGCACCCGCCGCTGTTGCCGCGACCGCGGACGCAGCTCTCGCCAACGCCTGAATCAGCCCTGGAAAGGACCCACAATGGCTATCACAGTCACAGACCCCCGGCCGATCGAGCGTGCGGAGGAAATTCTCACCCCGAAGGCCCTCGCGTTCGTGGAGGAGCTCCACAAGCGCTTCGCCGGCCGGCGCGGCGAGCTGCTCACGGACCGCAAGGCCAAGCGTGAGCAGGTGGCCCGGACCGGCAGCCTGGATTTCCTGCCGGAAACCAAGAACGTGCGCGACGGCGACTGGAAGGTTGCGCCGGCACCGGCGGCCCTGCAGGACCGCCGGGTTGAGATGACCGGCCCGGCATCGCCGGCCAAGATGGCCATCAACGCGCTGAACTCCGGCGCCAAGGTGTGGCTCGCCGACCTCGAGGACGCCAGCACGCCCACGTGGGGCAACGTCATCGACGCGATCCTCAACCTCCGCGATGCCGCGACCGGAACGCTGGCCTACACCTCCCCCGAGGGCAAGGAATACCGGCTCCGCACCGACGCGCCGCTGGCCGTCGTGGTGGCCCGGCCCCGCGGCTGGCACATGGAAGAGCGGCACCTGCTGCTCGACGGCGAACCTGCCGTCGGCGCGCTGGTGGACTTCGGCCTGCACTTCTTCCACATCGCCAAGCAGCTGGTGCTCAACGGCCACGGCCCGTACTACTACCTGCCGAAGATGGAGAGCCATCTCGAGGCACGGCTGTGGAACGACGTGTTCGTCTATGCCCAGGACTTCCTCGGTCTCGGCCAGGGCACCATCCGCGCCACCGTCCTGATTGAAACCATCCCGGCAGCGTTCGAGATGGACGAGATCCTCTACGAACTGCGGGACCACGCCTCCGGCCTGAACGCCGGCCGCTGGGACTACCTGTTCAGCATCATCAAGTACTTCCGCGACGCCGGTGCCAGCTTCGTGCTGCCGGACCGCGCCACCGTGGCCATGACGGCACCCTTCATGCGGGCCTACACGGAACTGCTCGTGAAGACCTGCCACCACCGCGGTGCCTTCGCCATGGGCGGCATGGCCGCGGTCATCCCCAACCGGCGTGAACCCGAAGTCACCGCGCAGGCCTTCGAGAAGGTCCGCGCGGACAAGACCCGCGAGGCGAACGACGGCTTCGACGGCTCGTGGGTGGCGCACCCGGACCTGGTGCCCGTCTGCCAGGAGGTGTTCGACTCCGTGCTCGGGGCCAAGCCCAACCAGCTGGACAAGCAGCGGCCCGAGGTCTCCGTCACGGCCGGCCAGCTGCTGGACATCGCCTCCGCCGAAGGCCAGGTCACCGAGGCCGGCCTGCGCCTCAACCTCTACGTCGCCGTCGCCTACACCGCCGTCTGGATCTCCGGCAACGGCGCGGTGGCCATTCACAACCTGATGGAGGATGCCGCGACGGCGGAAATCTCCCGTTCGCAGGTCTGGCAGCAGATCCGCAACGAGGTGGTCCTCGCGGACACCGGCAACAAGGTCACCCGCGAGCTGGTCACCCGCATCCTCGCCGAGGAAACGGAGAAGCTGCGCGGCGAGGTGGGCGAGGAAGCGTTCGCCCGCTACTACCAGCCCGCCAGCGCCCTGATCGGCGACATCTGCCTCTCCGAGGACTATACGGACTTCCTCACCACCCCGGCCTACGAACTGGTGGGCTGAGGCATGGCGGTACCCGAAACATCGCTGACCGCGGCCGACCTGGCCCGGATCGACGGGCAGTTGGCGGACACCGACCGGTTACTCGAGCAGAACTACCCGGGCGACGACGGCTCACGCCAGCCCGTCCACACCGTCTACGTCCCCGCGGACCGTTTCACGCCGTCGCTCGCCGCAGACTGGGGAACCCAGGCGCTGGCGACGACGGCGGCCCACCGCGGGCTGGCCCGGCTCGGTTCGCTGCTGGGACAGGACGCCGAGCTCGCCGAGGCAGTCGCCTCCCGGGTGGAGACGAAGCTGGGCAGCGAGCCGATCGAGGACCTCCGGCTCGACTTCGAGGACGGGTTCGGAGACCGTGGCGACGACGCGGAGGACGCCGCCGCCGTTGCAGCGGCTGCCACCGTGGCCGCCGCAGTCTCGGCCGGCTCCGCGCCGCCGTTCATCGGGATCCGGTTCAAGTGCTTCGAGGCCGCCACCCGCGCCCGCGGGCTGCGCACCCTGGACCTGTTCGTCTCCGGCCTGGCCGCGGCGGGCGAACTCCCGGAGGGCCTGATTCTGACGCTGCCCAAGGTCACCACCGTGGCGCAGGTGCAGGCGATGGACTTCGCGGTCTCGCGCCTTGAGGAGATCCACTCACTTCCGGCCGGCCGGCTCCGGTTCGAGGTGCAGGTGGAGACGCCGCAGCTCATCCTCGGCCCGGAGGGGACGTCCCCGGTGGCACGCCTGCCGCATGCCGTTCCCGGACGGATCAGCGGCCTGCACTACGGCACGTACGACTACTCCGCCTCCCTGCAGATCTCGGCGGAATACCAGTCCATGGAGCACCCGGTGGCCGACTTCGCCAAGGAGGTCATGCAGCTGGCCGTGGCCGGGACCGGCATCAGGCTGTCGGACGGCTCCACCAACATCATCCCGGTGGGCGACAACGTGGAAAACGCGTGGCAGCTGCACGGCCGCCTGGTTCGGCGGTCCCTGGAGCGCGGCTTCTACCAGGGCTGGGACCTGCACCCGGCCCAGCTGCCCAGCCGTTTCGCGGCAACGTATGCCTTCTACCGCCAGGGCCTGCCGGCTGCGGCGGCCCGGCTGCGGAACTATGTGGAGCAGACGGAGGGCGGTGTGATGGACGAACCGGCCACGGCCCGCGCGCTTGCCGCGTTCGTGCTGCGCGGCGTCCAGTGCGGCGCGGTGGGTGCCGACGAGGTGCTGGCGCTTGCCGGCGTCGCAATCCCCAAACTCACCGGGCTGGCCCACCCACGGCTGGCCCAGACCACTTCAAAGTAAGGATCCAATGATGGGCAAGTACTACTCCCCCCAGGGCGGCCTGCCGCCGCAGACCCACCTGACCACGGAACGGGCCATCGTCACGGAGGCCTACACGGTCATCCCCAGGGGCGTCATGACCGACATCGTGACCAGCAACCTGCCTGGCTTCTCCAACACCCGCTCCTGGATCATTGCCCGCCCCATCGCCGGCTTTGCCACCACGTTCTCGCAGCTGATCGTGGAGATCGGCCCCGGCGGCGGCGCTCCAAAGGCCGAGTTTGAACCCGGCGTTGAGGGCGTTGTATTTGTCACCAAAGGCAAGGTCAACCTGACGCTCGACGGCGAACTGCACCAGCTTGAGGAAGGCGGCTACGCCTACCTGGCCGCTGGCGCCACCTGGGGCCTGGAGAACGTCTCCGACGACGTCGTCTCCTTCCAATGGATCCGCAAGGCCTACGAGCGGCTTGAGGGTTACGAGGCAAAGTCCTTCGTCACCAGTGATGCCGAGGTGGAACCCACCGCGATGCCGGATACCAACGGCGCCTGGAAGACCACCCGCTTCACGGATTCCAGCGACCTGGCCCACGACATGCAGGTGAACATTGTGACGTTCCAGCCGGGCGGGGTCATCCCGTTCCCGGAGACCCACGTCATGGAGCACGGCCTGTACGTCCTGGAGGGCAAGGCCATGTACCTTCTCAACAACGACTGGGTGGAGGTGGAGGCCGGCGACTTCATGTGGCTGCGCGCCTTCTGCCCGCAGGCCTGCTACGCCGGCGGTCCCGGAGAGTTCCGTTATCTCCTGTACAAGGACATGAACCGCCAGGTCCGCCTGACGTAGATCCTTCCCGGACCGCCCGACGCCGAGATCGCCGGAAGCCTGCGAATTCGCTGCAGGGAGCTCCCGGCGATCTCGCACGTTTCCGGCGATTTCGCGTCCGAATGCCACTCACCCGGCCAACGCGACCAACCCCTTGCATCGAAAGGGGGCGCAGGGAAGCATGGGGGCATGCTGACGATCGGAACGACAGTCCTTGGTGTCAACGACGTCGCCCGCGCCACCGCTTTCTGGTGCGACGCGCTCGGCTACATCCCGCGGGAGGACGGCGACGAAACGTGGGTGGTACTGGTCCCGCAAAAAGGCGACGGCGCCCGCCTCGCCCTCATGCTCAGCGAGACCCCCGTGCAGTCCCATCCGCGCCTTCACCTCGATCTCTACGCCGATGACCAGGCCGCCGAGGTGGAGCGCCTCGTCGATCTGGGGGCATCCCGCGTGGACTGGGATTCTTATCCGGATGACCCGGATTTCATCGTGCTGGAAGACCCGGACGGAAACCGCTTCTGCGTTGTGGATGCGGCAGCCTGAGGGCCTGACTTGGACCGCTTAACGGAAAGCGGCTGACGGGTGAGTCGCCCGCCAGCCGCCGTCCCGGACCCCGCTGCTAAAGCCCGGCGTCTCTTAACTTCAGTGTCCATAGATCAGGTGACGGGATGCCGTCCTGTCGCTGCACGTCACGTTCTTTCGACCGTAACGTGCCCGGGCTCCGATGTGAAGATCAGTATGCTTATCAATTTTTCGGGATTCAAGACCGGAAAGTAAGCATCCTTGCTTTTCTCTTGTTTAGGCCGGAAAACGCTCCTAGCGTAGGAACTGATCCTGCCCCCTAGGAAAGGCGTCCATCATGTCGCTCTACCAGCCCGAACCGGTGGAAATCTCCACGCGCATGCGTCCAGGCGAATGGACTGAGGCCAGCCTCGAGGAGCTGGTGACCACCTACCGCGCGAAGATCCTCGCCATGGGGGCGGCGGTTTCGGAAGTGCTCACCGACGTGGTCAGGAACGACGACGGCTCCGTTGCGGTTGCGGTGTCGTGGAACAAGGGCGCCTACGCCGACGAGCCCGAGGGCGGCGGGTTTACGAACAGCGGATCCGGGGTGGACACGGCCGAAGCCTGAGCCTAGCCCTCGAGCAGCTTTCCGATCGCGCTGCGGCCCAGGTTCTCCAGCAGCTGGCGCGGACCGTCGTAGACCTCAACTGCCCCTGCATCGCGCAATTCTGCCTCGCTGGTGCCGCCGCACGTGAAGGCGATGGTGGGCATGCCGAGCCTGCTGGCGGCCATAACGTCCCACACCGCATCCCCCACATAGACCGCTTCGGAGGCCTGAACTCCCACGGCCTCCAGCGCCGCAATCAGGATGTCCGGCTCGGGCTTGCTGTTCTCCGCATCGTTGGAGCTCGTTGCGGCGTCGATGAAGTCATCCGCCGACAGGGCCGACCGCAGCGCCTTGAGATCCTGCTCCCTCGCGGACGAGGCCAGCGCCACCGCCAAACCGCTCTGGCTGCATGCGGCCAGCAGGTCCCGGGCGCCGTCGAGGGCGCGAAGCGACGGCCAGTAGGTGCCGAAAACCCCGGAATGGGCCGACAGTATGGCCTCGTCAACTTCCATGTCCCGGGACTCCGGCAGCAGATTGTCCACCAGGCGCGCCCCGCCCATCCCCACACAGCGGTGGATCCGGGCCATGGGCACGTCGAAACCCGACTGGCGGAACGCCTGCCACCAGGCGAGCGTGTGGATGTAGGCGGAGTCGATCAGCGTCCCGTCAACATCGAACAGGACACCTTTATCCCTGCGCCGCCCAGACATTATTGCCCCTCCTTCTGCTCCACCGATCGTCCCGCTCACCCGGTAGCGGCCTTCGAGCGGAGCGGTTTGTCGCTTCGACGGGGCCTGCGCTGGTTCAGTTCCAGGGCGCTGGTCACCAGCGCGAAGTGGCTGAATGCCTGCGGCGTGTTCCCCAGGTGCCGACCGCTCTGGACACCCCATTCCTCGCTCAGCAGGCCGACGTCGTTGCGCAGCGAAAGCAACCGCTCGAACAGTTCCGTGGCCTCCCTGCGCCGGCCTGCCCCGAGCAGCGCCTCCACGAGCCAGAAGGAACAGGCGAGGAACACGCCCTCTCCCCCCGGCAGTCCGTCGTCGCTCACCTGGGGCCGGTAGCGGAGCACGAACCCGTCCTCGGTCAGCTCACGCTGGATGGCGTCGATTGTGCCGATGACCCGTGGATCGTCGGGCGGCAGGAAGCCCACGCGGGGAATCAGGAGAAGGCTGGCATCGAGCTCGGGCCGGCCATAGCTTTGCGTGAAGGTGTTCCGGCCTGCGTCGAATCCGTTGGCCATGACCTCGGCGTGGATGGTGTCGCGGAGCGCTTCCCACCGGTCAGCGGGACCCGGAAGCCCCGAATCCCGCACGCCTTTGACCATCCGGTCCGCCGCCACCCATGCCATCACCTTGGAGTGGGTGAAATGGCGGCGCGGGCCGCGCATCTCCCACAGCCCGTTATCCGGCTGGTCCCAGGCACCTTCGAGGTATTCCATCAGCGCCACCTGGACGTCCCAGGCCTCGTCCGTGTGCTTCAGCAAGGAGTTGCGGGTCAGGGCAAGGCAGTCCAGCACCTCACCCCACACATCCAACTGCAACTGGCCGGCGGCTGCGTTGCCCACCCTGACCGGCGCCGAATTCTCGTAGCCGGCCAGCCAGGGCAGTTCCAGCTCCGGCAGCCTGCGTTCGCCGTGGATTCCGTACATGATCTGCAGGTCGGCCGGGTCCCCTGCCACGGCCCGCAGCAGCCAGTCACGCCAGGCCGCCGCCTCGGAGGTGTAGCCGGCGGCGAGCAGTGCCTGCAGCGTCAGGGTGGCGTCGCGGAGCCAGCAGAAGCGGTAGTCCCAGTTCCGCGGACCGCCCAGCTGCTCCGGCAGCGACGTGGTCACGGCCGCAACGATCCCTCCGGTGGGCGCGTAGGTAAGGGCTTTGAGCGTGATTAGCGAGCGCTGGACGGCATCCTTGTACGGCCCGGACACCTTGCATTTATCCGTCCATTCCTGCCAGAACCGTTCGGTGGAATCGAGGACTTCCTCGGCGTCCACGGACCGGGGCCTGCGGACATGGCTGGGCGCCCACGTCAGCACGAACGGCACCCGTTCGCCGGCCTTCACGGTGAAGTCGCTGACGGTGTGCATGCGTTCGCCGCGCAGCGGGGCGGTGGTCACCAGGTAGGCAGAGTCCGGACCGGCGATGGCGTGGAGGCCGTGGCTATCCCGGCGCACCCAGGGCATGATGTGGCCGTAGTCGAAGCGCAGGGCGAGTTCGCTTCTCATCCGGACGTGTCCGTGCAGCCCCACGACGATCCGCACAATGTCCGCCACCTCGTCGCGGGGCGGCATGAAATCAATGACCCGGACGGCGCCGTCGTCGGTTTCCCACTCCGTTTCCAGGATGAGGGTGTGCCGGCGGTAGCGGCGGCGCGTGCAGCCGCCCCCGGCTGCCGGGGCCAGGAGCCAGCGGCCCGCTTCGGGGGTGTCGAGGAGTGCATTGAAGCAGGCCGGCGAATCGAACCGCGGCAGGCACAGCCAGTCAATCGACCCTTCAGTGCTGACCAGGGCCGCCGTGTGAAGATCCCCGACCACCGCATAATCCTCGATGCGTACCATGCCCTTACAGTGCCACAGCAGGACCCGCTGCACGAGGGGTGGCCGGGTGTAGCCTGAAGTTGGGTGGAGCGGCCGCCGGAGACTTGACCAGTGGGCATTGCCCAGTCGGCATTACCCAATCAGCTGCCCAGCCACCCGGCGTTGCCGGCGCGACGGGCGGAAGTGGAGCCCTTTGTGGATAGTCGGGTGAACATCCACATCGGCACGTCCGGTTGGAGCTACGACCACTGGGAAAATGTGCTGTACCCGCCCGGGCTTCCCACCAGGGACAGGCTGCAGCACTACGTGGCACGCTTCAGCACGGTGGAGCTGAACGCCAGCTTCTACCGCTGGCCGCGGGACACCACGTTCGCCGGCTGGCGGACCAGGCTGCCGCCCGGTTTTGCCCTGTCCGTCAAAGCCCCGCGCGGGCTCACCCACGCCAAGAAACTGTACGGCCCGGAAGTCTGGATCGAACGGATCTCGCGGTGCTGGCACGAGCTCGGCGACAAGCGCGCGGTGCTGCTGGTCCAGCTGCCTCCCGGCATGGCGAGGGATGACGCCCGTCTGGACTATTTCCTCGGCGCCATGCCCGAGTGGATCCGGGTGGCCGTGGAGTTCCGGCATCCGAGCTGGGAGCAGCCGGAGGTGTACAGCCTGCTGGAACGTCACCGGGCCGCATATACCGTCATGAGCGGCGCCAATCTGCCCTGCAACCTGCAGGCCACCGCCCCGTTCGTCTACGTCAGGCTGCACGGGCCCGACCACCAGTACCTGTACGGCGGCTCCTACTCGGACGGGGAACTGGGCTGGTGGGCGGACAGGATCCGGGAGTGGCGCAGTTCGGGACGGGAAGTGTTCGCGTATTTCAACAACGACGGCGGCGGCAACGCCGTGCGTAATGCCGCCACCCTGCGCGGCATGCTGGGAGACGGCGGCGAGTAACAGAGCGCAGGCGGGCAGCCCGTGGGCTGCTGCCCTGTGGCAGAGTGAAGGCATGGACATGGCGTCACAGGAATCACCGTTGTCGGGGACGAGTTTGTCAGGGACGCGAGTCTTCCGGCTGGCCCACCGGCTCTCGGATGCGATCAACACGGCGCGACTGAAGGTCGCCCGGCGCTGGAAGTTCGAACCCAAGACCATCGCCTACCAGGGCTACGGGTCCACCGAGTGGGTCCGGGTCCTGGGCCGTGTGGTCCTGGCCAGCAAGCCCGTGCCCGGCAGCCGCGCCGATCATGCCGCCCGGAACGGCACCGAGAATGTGCGCGGCTGGCGCGCCTTCACCAGCGTTCCCATTCCCGGCTCCGACTTGGAGATCGAGATCGGCGGAACAGTGACGAAGGTCAAGGCCGACCGCGGCGGGCTGGTGGACATCGATATCCCGGTGTCCCTCCCCCCGGGCCGGCACACCGCCGTCCTCCGCTCCGCGGGCACCGAAGCGGTGGAAGCCAGCATTTTTGTCATCGCCCCGGACACAAAGTTCGGCATCGTCTCCGACATCGACGACACCGTCATGGTCACGGCACTGCCCCGGCCGTTCCTGGCGCTCTGGAACACGTTTGTGCTGAGTGAGCGGGCCAGGATGGCCACCCCGGGCATGGCAGTTCTGCTGGACCGGCTCACCGTCGAGCATCCCGACGCGCCGGTCATCTATCTTTCTACGGGCCCCTGGAACGCAGCCCCCACCCTGGCACGGTTCCTGACCCGGAACATGTATCCGGCCGGACCGCTGCTGCTGACGGACTGGGGGCTGACCCAGGACCGCTGGTTCCGCAGCGGCCAGGAACACAAGCGCCGCAACCTTGAAAGGCTGGCTGCGGAATTCCCGCACGTGCGCTGGCTGCTGATTGGCGACAACGGCCAGCACGACGAGCAGATCTACTCGCAGTTCACGCAGCACAACGCGGACAAGGTCGCGGCCATCGCCATCCGGCAGCTGTCCGTCAGTGAGGCCGTCTTCGCCGGCGGCCACTCCGAAGACGGCGACCACAGCGCCTCGACGGTGCCCTGGATCTACTCGCCCGACGGCGCGGGCATAGCCCGCCAGCTCCGGGAGCTCGAACTGCTTTAGGGGCCTGGGCTGCCTCCGGGAACCTAACTGCCGCCCTAGGTGACCGGACCGCCGTCGGACATGCCGCCGTCGGACATCCCTGCGTCCGTCAGCGGGCCGTCCGGCCCCGCTGCCGCTGCGGCGACGGCGGCATCCGCCGAGGCTGCCAGCTTCCGTTCCTCCTGCAGTTCCTGGAACCAGTAGAAGGAGGCCTTCGGCGTGCGCACTTGCGTCTCGAAATCCACGTGCACCAGACCGAACGGCTGCTTGTAGCCGCCGGACCACTCGAAGTTGTCCATGAAAGTCCAGACGTAATAGCCGCGCAGGTCGATCTTCTCGGCCGCGCCGCCGGGGGCCGTGACCCGAAGGGCCGTTTCAATGTGGTCCGAAAGGTACCTGAGCCGCCGCTCATCGGGAACAAAGACCCGCTTCGTCGACTTGTCCCGGACTATGACGTCGACAAAGCTCGCCCCGCCCTCCGTGATGATCACCGGCGGAAGATTCGGGTACCGCTCGGCCATTTCCTTAAGCGCCACGGCCATATACTCGGGCTTCACGGGCCACCCGTAGGCAGTGGTTTCGGTGTCCGGCCACGGCTCAATGTGCAGCGGGGCTCCGGGCGTGGCGTCCCTGAGGTCATCCCCCATCGCCTCAGCCATGGCCGCCGGAACGGGGCTGTCACCGCCGCCGGCAGCCACGCGGGTGGGCATGTAGTAGTTGAGCCCGTAGAAGTCCAGCGGCTGGGAGATGATGGCCATGTCCTCGTCGGGGTGGTCGAAGGACGAGAAGAACTTCCCGAGGCGAATGAGGTCCGGATATTTCCCGGTGAGCACGGGGTCCGCGTAAAGCCGGTTCTGCGCAATGTCCATCGCTCCAGCGCTCATCCAGTCGAGGGGGTTGCCTGAGTGGGGCACCACGGGCGAGTACACGTTGGTCATGCCGATTTCGCCGGGCACCTTGGCGGCCCGCAGAGCCTGCAGGGCAAGGCCATGGCCCAGCAGCTGGTGGTGCACGGTGGGCAGGCCGTTGGCAAAGTCGGCCTTCCCCGGGGAGTGGATGCCAAGGGCGTAGCCGTTGGTGGTCACGGTGGCGGGTTCGTTGATGGTTACCCAGCGCGCCACCCGGTCGCCATACGCGGCCGCGGCGATGGCGGCGAACTCCCCCAACCGGTAGGCGGTGTCCCGGTTGAGCCAGCCGCCGTCCTCTTCGAGAGCCAGCGGCGTGTCCCAGTGGTAGAGCGTGACCATAGGCGAAATCCCATTGGCCAGCAGTTCATCCAGCAGGCGGTCGTAGAAGTCCAGTCCGGCCCGGTTCACCGCTCCGCGCCCGTCCGGCTGGATCCGGGGCCACGCCAGCGAGAACCGGTAGGAATCGATGCCCAGTTCCTTCATCAGGGCCACGTCCTGGGGCATGCGGTGGTAGTGGTCGCACGCCACCGCGGGGCTGTGGCCGTCAACAATGGTCCCGGGCCGTGCCGCGAAGACGTCCCAGCCGGCAGGTCCGCGGCCGTCCTCGTCGAGCGCCCCTTCAATCTGAAACGCGGCCATAGCCACCCCCAGGGTGAATCCCGTCGGAACCATGGCGGCCAATTCTTTGGCGGAACGATGCATCGCTGGACCTCTGTGATGTTGTCAGCGGCCGGTGGGCCGAAACTTCAGATTGCCGAATTCTACTCCCCGGGTGCTGCGCTGCCCGGGTTGATCACGGAAATCACGTTGCCGGCCGGGTCCTTGAACCAGGCGATGTCCGGGCCCATCCCCCGGGCTATTCCTTTTTCGTCCGTAGGCAGGTTGGGATCGTCGTAGATCCTGGTCTGGACGCCTGCCGCGTTGAGCTCATCAACGGCAGCCTCGACGTCGTCCACCACCAGGTTCAGGACGGTGAACGTGGCCGGCTCGTGGTTGTCTTTGGGGTAGACAAAAATCGTGTGCCCCTCGGGCATGGACAGCTCCAGCGTGCCCATCGCACCGTCGGACACGGCCAGGCCCAGCGTCTGCCCGTAGAAGTCCCTGGCGCGCGCCACGTCGTCGACGCTGAAGCTGGAAAACGAACCCTTGGGCGCAAACATGGCCTTCTCCTTCGATGGCTCGAGTCCTCCGGCAGGCCTGGCTGACTGCGGCACCTCCGGACTGCGGTACCTCCCAGAATGGCACACGCCGGGGCCGCTGACGAGGGCCCCTTGACCACCGCTGGTAGGGTCTGCGGCATGGATGAAAAATTGGGGAAGTTCATCGACGATTTCGCGCAGCTGGTGGAGATCGCGCAGTCCGGCCAGCACCGCGTCAAGGCCGGCACGCAGCTGCTGACGACCATCACCGAGCATCTGGCGGTGCCGGCCGAATCACTCGCGGTGGTGGTGGAAGAGGTGCCGGCGCACCGTTTCGTGGACGCCGACATCCTGATGGCCGAACTCGCCGGCGAGGATCCGGAGTTCCGGCTGGTGGGCATCGGCGGCGGCGACCAGCGCCACCACCAGTCGCTGAGCGACATGCTGCAGCAGTCGCAGTTTTTCCCGCAGTTCCCGTTGTCCCAGCCTGATTACATCAACCTTGCCGTGGGCCCTGACGAACAGCGGCAGGCCGTGGCGCTGGGTCTGTGGCTGTTCCGGCACGCGGGCGGCCCTGTTGCGGTCCTGCAGCGTGACGCGGCCCCGCGCTACGGGCGGCAAACGGCGTGCCTCGAGGTCCTGGCTGCGGACGCGAACAACGCGGCGGACTTCCTGGCGGAGTTCGGCAGGCGAATGCAGCGCGGCAGCATCCTGAAAGGCCAGGTCATTTCCCTGGTCATGGGCGAGTACGGTCCCAGCAGCGGCGGCGTGACGTTCCACGCGCGGCCCGAACTCACAGCCACCGACGTCATCCTGCCGCAAGGGCTGCTCCGGAAGGTGGCCGATCACGCCCTTGGCATCGCCGAGCACCGGGAGTCGCTGAAAGAGTACGGCCAGCACCTCAAACGGGGCATCCTGCTGTACGGCCAACCCGGCACGGGCAAGACCCATACGGTGCGCTACCTGCTGAGCCAGAGCGCGGGCATCACAGCGGTGCTGCTGTCCGGAGGTTCCCTGGCCAGGATTTCCGAGGCGGCCGCCATGGCCCGGGCACTGCAGCCTTCCGTCGTGGTGCTTGAGGACTGCGACCTGATCGCCGAGGACCGGAGCTTCGGGCACGGGCCGCAGCCGCTGCTGTTCGAGGTGCTCGATGCCATGGACGGCCTGGACCACGATGCCGACGTCGCCTTCGTCCTCACCACCAACCGCGTGGACATGCTCGAGCGGGCCCTCGCCCAGCGCCCTGGCCGCGTTGACCTTGCCGTGGATATTCCGCTGCCAGCCCTGGACGAACGCATCGGGCTTGTGACGCTGTATGCCCGCGGGATTCCGTTCAGCACGGACGCTGTCCGGGACGCCGCCGCCCGCACCGAAGGAACCACGGCATCGTTCGCGCGCGAACTCGTCCGCCGGGCCGTCGTGCGTGCCGCTTTGGAGGGCACCCCTGTCTCGGACAGCCACCTTCTCGGGGCGGTGGAAGAACTGATGGCCGACGGCGAGACGCTCACCAGGAGCCTGCTGGGCAGCGGCCCCGCCGGCGGCGGGGACGGGCAGGGCGGATTCGGCGGCCCCGGCTTCCCGGAGCATGGGTTTGGCGGACACGGCTTCTTCCCCGGGCCGGGCTTCTTCCCTGGGCAGGGCTTTCCCGGGCCCGGTTTCCCCGGCCACGGATCGGACGGCCCCGGGTCGGACGGCCCCGGGTCAGACGGCCAAGACTTTGGCAGCGTCGGCTTCGACGGTCCGGGCACCTAAGGGCAGCGCACGCGCGGAGGACTAAAACGGCCCGCTAAAGCCGGCCGCCTGCGAGCACGAAGGAGTCCTCGAGCAGCTCGGCGAGTTCATCGCCGTCGACCCTTGAAAGCCGGACCAGGACCAACTGCGGCGACCGCTCATGGTGCGGTGTCCAGAAGTACGTCTCCGGATCCGTTCCAGCCAGAGCCTCGCGCTCCGCGGTCTTGACCGTAAGCACGCCCGTCTCCCACATACGGGCCATCAGGGTCTTGGCGAACCAGGCCGGCTGGTTCCAGCTGGCGCGCTCGGTCACGCCCGGCAGCGCAAGGCAGATCCTGCGGACATCGGCTTCGGAGGCCACGGAGGTCAGTCCGGTGAATCTGCTTTGGACAGCTCTCCGGTAACCCGCTCGCCGGGCACGCGGGCGGTGCGCCAGGTGTCCACGGCAATCACAGCACCGAGCACCACCAGCGAGAGCGCAACGGAAGCCACGGCATCGCTCACCCAGTGGTAGCCGAGGTACAGCCGGCTGACGGAGGCCAGGATTACTCCGATGATGGCGCAGACAAAACCAATCACCGTTGTCTTTGGTTTCCGGCGGCGGGAAAAGATCAGGAACGCCGTTATCAGCAGGAAGTCAGACGCGCCCAGGACGTGGCCCGACGGAAAGGAAAAGGTGTGGTCTGCGCCGAACAGCATCTGGTCCACCGGAGGGCGGTGCCTGTCGACCGCCCTGCCGATGAGCTGCGCCAGTCCCACGCCGGTCAACATTGCCGCCGCCAGCAGAATCGGCCGCCAGGCATGCTTCGCCAGGATGCCCCATGCCACCGTGACAACGAGGACGATGATGGGCAGCGCTATGGGCCCGAAGATGACAGCCAGGACAATCATCACCACAGTCAGCAGCTGTGTGCGCGTGGTCAGGAGCCACCTCCATGACGCGTCATCAGCACTGGCCAGCCCGTCATGACCCTGAACACCTGCGAGAGCCAGGAAGAAGACGCCAGCCCCTACCGCAGCCAGGACGATCGCCGTCACGTACAGGCCCTTCCTGGCGCCGGGTTCCATGTAGCGCTCTTCGACCACAAACTTGTCGTGGAAAACCCGCCACCGGCTCTGCTTGCCTGCTGATTCTGCTGCCACCTGAAAGCCCGCCTGTGCGCTGAGGGAAACTGCCTAGAACTGAAGGTTATCCCCGTTCCGGGTCCGGCGGCGGAAAATCCTAAGCCCCCTTACGGATGCCATCCCCCGCTGTTACGGTAAAACTTCCAGCCCCACTAGGTCCCAGGAGACAGCATGAGCACTGAAGAAACCGGCCAGGACCGTCAGCAGACCGGCGACGGCGTCCCAAACGCCGACAAAGGCGTTGCCGTGGGGGCCGGCGAACCGAACACCTTCGAACCGGAGGAGGGGACGGGCAGCCTGGGTGCCACCGCCCCGAGCGACGATCAGATAGCCACCGCCGAGGACACCCCGGACGTCGAGGAAACTCCGGTGGACACCACCGAACCCAGCTGACCGGGGCCGCCCGGCAGAACCGATAGACCCGTTCCGGTAGCCCTGTCCGGAATGACAGGCACGGTGGATAATTAGTCACACATTGAAGTGGCAACGGGGCTACGGAGGCTGCCGTGAGGATCATCGGAACGCTTGTGGTCATCTGGCTCATCGTCGGCGTGTTCGCCGCGTTTCAGCGGGGCTACTTCAGCGGCTCTCCGGACTCCTGCACGGAGGCCGGAACCGTGGCGATCACCATCGCCGCCGGACCGCTGAACTACATGGGCGCCAACCCGAAGCTGACCTGCGAAGTGCCCCAGCCATCCAAGTAGTTACCAGGTAAGCGCGCCTGTCCAGGCCGCGGCCCTCTGCCGCACGGCCCTTCGCCTGACGGCGTGTTACCGTTCACTCGCGATTCACGCGCGCGTCCTCGCCTGTCCAAGCTGCCCCGTTAGGTTCGGGGCCATGGACATCACCCGCAGAACACTCATCACCAGCAGCCTCGGTGCCGGCCTCGTTATCGCACTGCCCGGCACCGCCGTCGCCGATCCCCGGACAGCAGAAGCGAGCCTCCCCACCGACCCCTTCACCCTCGGAGTCGCGTCCGGTGACCCCTGGCCCGACGGCTTTGTCATCTGGACGCGCCTGGCCCTCAACCCGCTCGCGGACGACGGACTGGGCGGCATGCCCTCGCGCGTGGTCACCGTGGCCTGGGAGGTGGCGGAGGACCCCGCCATGCGCAGGGTGGTCCAGCGCGGTGTGGAGCGGGCGGTACCGGAGGGCGCCCACTCAGTGCACGCCGAACTCCGCGGTCTGAAGCCGGGCCGCGAGTACTTCTACCGCTTCCGCGCCGGCCGCCACATCAGCGCTGTTGGCCGCACCCTGACCAGCCCGGCCTGGTACGAGACGCCAGCCACGCTGGCCATGTCCTTCGCCAGCTGCGCCCAGTACGAGCACGGCTACTTCACGGCCTACCGCCGCCTCGCCGAGGACCAGCCGGACCTGGTCCTCCACCTGGGCGACTACCAGTACGAGTACAAGAAGGGGTCCTACGTGACCGGTGGCGGTAACGTCCGCGACCACGAGGGCCCGGAGACGGTGACGCTGGAGAACTACCGCCAGCGCCACGCACAGTACAAGGCCGACGCCGACCTCCAGGCGGCGCACGCCGCCGCGCCGTGGCTGGTGGTCTGGGACGACCACGAGGTGGACAACAACTGGGCGGACGAGGTGCCGGAGAATGCGGACCCGGCCCAGCTGAACGACACGGCCGCCAACTTCAGGAAGCGCCGGGCTGCCGCGTTCCAGGCGTACTACGAGAACATGCCGCTTCGCGCGCCGTCCATGCCCTCGGGCGCGGACATGAAAATCTACCGCACGGTGCAGTGGGGCCAGCTCGCCAACTTCCACATGATGGACACGCGGCAGTACCGTGACGACCAATTGGCCGGGGACGGCTGGCGGAAAAACGTCCAGGAGCGCCTGGCCGAGGACCGGACCATCACGGGAGCCCAGCAGGAGCAGTGGCTGCTGGACGGCTTCCGGAAGTCCAAAGCGCGCTGGGACCTCCTGGGCCAGCAGGTGTTCTTCGCCGAGCGCGACCGCGACCAGGCTGCCGATATCGACGACATGTCCATGGACGGCTGGGACGGCTACGCGTCCTCCCGCCGTCGGATCACCCAGGGCTGGGTGGACGCGAAGGTGCGCAACGCCGTCGTGCTGACCGGTGACGTCCACCGCAACTGGGCCAACGACGTCAAAGTGGACTACAAGAACCCGGACGCACCGGTTGTCGGTTCGGAACTGGTGTGCACCTCCGTCACGTCCACCGGCAACGGGACTGGCTCCGTCAGCGATCCCACCATGGCCTGGAACAAGCACCTGAAGTTCTACAACGACCAGCGCGGCTACGTCCGGACCACGATCACTAAGGACTCCCTGTCGGCTGACTTCCGCGTGCTGGACTACGTCAACACGCCGGGGTCGGCGGTCAGCACCAAGGCGTCCTTCCGGATCGACGACGGCGTGCCCGGCCTGCAGCCCCGCGCCTAACAACCCGGCTTCGTCGGCTCAGCGCGAACGCACACTTAAGCCCCGGCCTCAAGTGTTCGTTCGCGCTCAGCGTCGGTGGGTGGTCAGTCCTCGGTGGGCGTCGTCCGATTGGAGTGGTAGTTCCGCCAGCTGTGTTCCGGCGCGTAGCCGAGGAGCCGTTTGGCCTTGTCAATGGACAGCAGGGTCTCGTGCTCGCCCAGCTCCTTGGTCACCGTCACCCGCGGGAACACCTCCTCCGCCAGGCTGGCACTGGAGCGGCTCATGACGGTGTCCTCGTTGGCGACGATGAAGGCCTCGAACCCTGGTGCGCCGTATTCCAGCGCGCGTGCCACCGCCTGGGCACCGTCTCGCGCGTCGATGTAGCCCCAGAGGTTCCACTTGCGCAGGGTGGCGTCCGAGTCAAAGGATGGAAACTCCTCGTAGTCCTCAGGATCCATGACGTTGGAGAACCGGAGGCCAACGATACTCAGCTCCGGGTCCCAGCGCGTCATCTGGATCGCCATCTGCTCCTCCAGATGCTTCACCAGCGAGTAGGTGCTCTCCGGGCGGGCCGGATATTCCTCGTCCACCGGGATATAGGGAGGGTCGACGTCGAACGGCAGTCCCAGCACCGTCTCGCTGGAGGCGTAGACGATTTTCTTGATGCCGGCCCTGCGGGCCGCCTGGAACACGTTGTAGGTGGAGAGCATGTTGTTTTCGAACGTTGCGGCGTCCGGCACCAGGCCCGGAGCCGGGATGGCGCCCAGATGGACGATCGCGTCAAAGCCCTGGTGCCGGTCATCCAGGCCCAGGATGACGTCGGCAACCTGCCCGTAATTACGCAGATCCACGGTGGCGAACTGTGGGCTCCGGCTGCCTGTCCGGTCCAGGTTGAGGACAGCATGCCCGTCCGCCACAAGCCTGCGGACCACGTTCCGTCCGAGCTTTCCACTGCCTCCCGTTACGGCAATTCTCACCGCGGCCTCCTCCTGTTGATTGGCCGGCCCTGGCCCGGGCGGCCGTGCTCCGATGGCCAGAGCGGCTTCCGCCGCCCGGCACCTTTCCCCCAGCCTAGGGCCCGCGCCTGTAACCGCGGTCATGGCGCGAGCCGAACTGGTGTATATTTTCCCGGTACGGTTTAGCAGAAGGCCGTTGGATTGTTGTTCGATCCGGCACCATGCTTGCTGCTACCGCCCCGGCCACGGGGTCCCCTGCGCTGCGCCCGCCGGTTCGTCTTGACCTGAGCGAAACGGTACCGAAAGATCGTGGCCAGCGAGTCGACCGCAAAACCTGAAACCTCATTCACGGAGCACCTCAACGAGCTTGTGCTCACCAGCTCCGACGTGGGCGAATTCCTCCACGAACTTGCCCGGATTTCCGCACGCAGCCTGTCCGAACCCGGCGACGAAGTCCTCTGCGGCGTGACCCTGCTGCGGCACCGCAAGGCAGCAACCGTGGCGAGCAGCAGCCCCGAGGCGCAGGCCATGGACGAAATCCAGTACGACTTCGGCGACGGCCCCTGCATGACGGCGTCGCGCGACCAGGTCACCATCCACATCACCGACCTCAAAAAGCACGACCGCTGGAACAGCTACGCGGAGAAGGTGCTGGGGCAGGGCGTCCGCTCCATCCTCGCCATCCCGTTCGTCCTCGAAGGCGAAACCAAGGCTGCCCTGAACCTTTACTCACACCGTCCGGGCCGTTTCGAGGGCCGCGTCCTGGAATTGGCGCAGGACTTCGTCAGCCAGACCTCCATGGCCCTGCGTCTGGCCGTGCGCTTCGCCCACTACAGCGACGCTGCCGCCAACCTCAAGGCCACGCTGGAAACCCGGACCGTCATCGACGTCGCCGTCGGGGTGATCATGGCCCAGAACCGGTGCAGCCAGGAGGAAGCCTTCGACCTGCTCAAGGCAGCGTCGAGTACCCGCAACATCAAGCTGCACAGCATTGCGACGTCGATCGTTGACTCCCTCGGCCAGGGCCCGGCGAGGACGCACTACGAGGGCTGAGCCCGCCGCCGGACCAGGGGCCAGCAGAGCCTAGGGGCCACCAAAACTCTGCCCTTCGGGCTCCTGCCCCATAGTCCGTGCAGTGCCCTCGGTTCCGGCACCGCTGGTTCCGGCACCGCCCGATCCGGCACCGCTGGTTCCGGCACCGCTGGTTCCGGCACCGCGGGAGACGCGGATCTTGTGGCCACCCGCAGCGTGCTCCTCGGCCAACGGAACGCGCACTTCCAGAACGCCGTCGGTGTAAGACGCCCGGATATCCTCCTGGTTCACCGGGGCAGGGAGGCTTACGGTCCGCGAAAACGTGCCGAAGCGGAATTCCGAGCGGTACCCTTCCTTTTCCTTGCGCTCAGGCTGTTCTTCACGGCGGACCGTTATCTGCAACTGGCTTCCGGCGAGGGTGATGTCGACGTCATTGTCAGGATCGATACCCGGCGCTTCTGCCCTTACCACCAGGGAGCCGGCCTCACGGTATTCCTCCACGCGCAGCCAGGCGTCAAGATCCCCCTCGAGGAAACGGCGGAAGGGCTCCGGGATGTCGACGCCGGCACGCCTGAATATGTTGGTCATCGCTGTTACCTCCTGTCAGCTTCCGGCCCCATTGCAGGATGCGGAGGACCGGAACGCGTCCCAACACCAACAAAGCTACGCTCTTGCAGAACGCATGTTAAGGCGCTGGTCACTTCGCCTGCCGCGGCACGAACCAACCGGCTTCCGGCACCCCACCCCCAACGAATCCTGAGAGTTTCCTTGTGAAAAACCGGGAACGGACCCCCCTATTTCCGCCCGTAGCGTTCCCATCGAGGGGTCCCCGGGCCGAGCTTTTCACAGGAGGCCTGCCGCACATTGGCACCATGCAAGAATCATGCCGCCAATGGAGGACCCGCGATGAAGAACGCAGTGAAGAAGCTGGAGGAAAACGCGAACTTTTCCGGAGGTTCCGATGGGCGCTGACGTCCCCACCCCTGCTGAGCCCGAATGGCTGACGACTGCCACCGAGCCGGCAAGATGCACCCAGGATTCAGCGGATGCGCTGGAGGTCTTCTGCACTGATTCCCTGAGGTCGATTGACCGGACCGTGATGCGCGCCCAGGTCATCGAACTCATCCTGGACATCCTCGCCACCACGGATATCCAGTCGGAAGCCCGGGGCCGGCTGCTGCAGCACCTGGCCTCGCATCCGGGGTCCCCCGAGCAGGCCCTGCTGTGCCACCTGAGCGAGAACGCCTGCCTGCCGGCAACGGGCGCCGGCAACCCTCCGGCGGGTGACTGCCTCCCGGCGGGCGGAGACTACTTCGCGGCCGGCACCGCGGAGCCGTTCATGGAGGGTGGTGAAAACAACGACGGCGGGCCGAGCCCGAAGTGGCTCCCGGCTCCGCTGCGGAACCTTCTGCGGCTCGACTGAAGAAGTCCGACGGCGGCCGGGGACCTGTGCGGCAGTTGTGGCCACCGACGGCGTCGGCTTAGGCGGCCGTTAGCTCAACCGGCCGGGTCAGCTCCGGTGGTGCGCGATCAGCCAGCCGGCCATCTGCTGCGCCCGCTTATTGGCGAGGAAGTCGCCTTCGGTCGCCGAAATGATGGAGCCCTTCATCAGGATGTGCCAGGAGCGGGCGAATTCGTCGGGGCGGTCCAGGCCCGCCTCCTCGGCGA
Source organism: Arthrobacter sp. NPDC056691 (assembly GCF_042791415.1). NCBI lineage: Bacteria > Bacillati > Actinomycetota > Actinomycetes > Micrococcales > Micrococcaceae > Arthrobacter > Arthrobacter sp. NPDC056691. Next base: position 6,185 of record NZ_JBHTXX010000040.1, on the reverse strand, counting down.
GCGCCTGGATGTGGCCGCGGATCCTGGCGAGGTAGCCGATGCTGGCCTCACCCAGCGGATGCCCGGGACCCATCTCAAGGAGGACATTGATGAAGGTGCACGCCTCGAAATCGTCCCGCTGGAACCAGTCGCCGAAGACGTCGAAGATGGCCAGCAGGCGCCCTTCGGGCGTGGTTCCCCGGCGCCTGGCCTCGGAGACAATCAGGTCCACGGTCCATACCTGGTCGCGGAGTGCCAGGAATGCCAGAACCAGTGCGTCCTTGGACGGGAAGTGACGGTAAAACGTGGACTTAGCCACTCCGGACCGCTCGATCAGCTCGTTGATTCCGACGTCGCGGACACCGCGGTGGGAGAAAAGCTCGTAGGCAGTGGCCAGGATCCGGTCAACTGGTTCACTATGGCCGGTACGCACCTCTTCAGGCAGCAAGGCATCCCCGGTTGCATCAGGAGCACTCATTAGAGAATCAGTGTACCTTGGGACTGGCAGAGACAGACCTGTCTGTCTTATTGTTTTAGGAACATGACACTTCGTCCGGGGAGCAGTTGCAGCTCCCAGAGCCAAGGCGTCACTGCAATGGAGCAGAAACAGGAGGGTACCGATGGACGACGACATCCGCGCCGTGGAAGAGGCCGCAGCTACGCTGGAATCCGCAGCAGTAGAGCATGACCCCGCGGCCGCAAGCCTGCAGAGTGCAGTTGCGGCGGCCGTAACCCACGGCAAGCCGATCCGTGAAGTCGCGGCGGCCGCGCACATGACCGCGCTGGAGGTGCTCGACGCCGCCGACGCCGTGACGTATCCGCAGCACTCACTTCAGCCGTGGACAATGCTCCAGTAGTTTTCGCAACATCTTGCGGAAACTTGATTGGATCCCGGGGTAAATCTGCGGCAAGCCTGATCGGCCGGCGCCACCCTTAATGCATCAGCCCCTGGAGGAGCGATCCTTCCAGGGAAAGCATGCAACGAGGACCGCGAGGAAGCGGGGGGCCGCCATGAACCAGTCAGCAACTCTCGAGGAAGTCGTCGAAGTCGGCGGTGTCATCACCGACCGTCAGCCGCTGGACTTTTACCGGCTGGGGCTGGCCGGCTGCATCGACCGGCTCACGGTCCCCCTGCGCCGCCAGGGTACGTGCGTCCGCTGGGAGACGCCCCACCACGGCGTGGAGATCTCATCCGGCTGCGCTTCCCTGCTCTACCAGTCAGCGCGGGAAGCCCTGAGCAACACGTTCAAGCATGCGGACGCCACGGATGTGACTGTCCGGCTTGCCGCTGTCTTCCACGGCATCCGCCTCATGGTCGCGGACAACGGCACCGGCTTCGAGTCGGACCCGCAGGCGCCGGGAGAAGTCAACGGCCACGGACTGCGGACCATTTCACAGGCGGTCCAGGAGGCGGGCGGGACCGTGGACATCACCTCGGCTCCCGGCACCGGCACGGCGATCACCATCACCATTCCGCTCGACTGATTCTCCGCGTATCGCCGCACACGCCTGCACCACCGGGTTCGCCTAGGATGCTGTGCATGACCCTTCCAAACGTTGAGCCGCTGTCCGTCCGGGCTTTCGAATCCGCGGAAATCCAGCAGGCCGTCGCCCAGCTGCGCAGCCGGCTGACCTCCGGCAGGCGGCTTCTCCTCGGCGTGGCTGGCTCCCCCGGGTCCGGCAAGTCCACCTTCTCGGCCTGCCTCGCGGACGCCCTCGGCTCCGATACCGCCCTCGTGGTGCCCATGGACGGCTTCCACCTGGGCAATGCCATCATTGACGGCACCCCGCTGCGGCAGCGCAAGGGCGCACCGGACACGTTCGACGTCGGCGGTTACCTTTCGCTCCTTCAGCGGCTTGCGCGCCGGGACGAGGACGTTGTGTACGCGCCGGACTTCCGGCGGACAATCGATGAGCCGGTGGCCGCATCGCTGGCCGTTCCGGCCGCAGTCCCCATCATCATCACCGAGGGCAACTACCTCCTCAACGAAGATCCACGCTGGCGGCAGGTGCGGGCACAACTGGACGAGGTGTGGTTCGTCGACACACCGCATGAGTTGCGCCTTGCCCGCCTGGTTGAACGGCACGTGGTCTTCGGCATGGACCGTGCTGCGGCCGAGGCCTGGGCCAACGGACCGGACGCGGCCAATGCGCGCCTGATCGAAGCCACGCGTTCCCGCGCCGACAGGATCATCCCCTGGCTCTAGCTATCTGTCCCCGGCGTCCCACAGCCCGGATTCGCCGGCGGCTTCTTCGGGCTTGGGTTCGCCCTCCGGTGTTCCGCTGCCCACGTAGCTGGCGGGCACTGTGCCGCCCGCCTGTGTCATTTGTTCCTCACGGATGTTGCGTGCCGTGCCAGCCTGGGGCTGGGGCTGCTCCTGTTCGACGGCGTCCGGGTCGCCAGGGCCCCGAAGGTCGCCGGGCTCTTCCGCATTGCGTTTGCTGTCGGTCATGCCGCTGCCTCTCACTGGGAAATGCCGGTCGGTCCCAGTCTAGGCACACGCCTAGGATCGCCGCAGCGAGCTCGCCAGAAGCCAGAGCGTCCAGACCAGGACGAGCGCAATGCCGGCAAGCGTGGGCACGGTGTTGCTGCCGGAGAAGCCTTCTGCTCCGATGATCCACCCCTGCGCGAGGTAGGCGGCCCCGGACAGGCCCATGAGGTAACCCACCGGCCGCGGAAACCCGCGCGAGCTGCCCACCGCGGCGCCAATCAGGATGAGGGCTGCACCCAGCACGAAACTTTGGTAGCTGCGCATCCCCCATTCCAGCCAGCGCATGTCCTCCGCGGCCGCAAAGCGAACGGCTTTTCCGGCCCCCTCGGCAGCAGCCCAGGCATCGACGGAATGCTTCAGCGCCACGCCGTCCACCGCCTGCAGCGCCCCATAGATTGCCAGCGAAGCGACTGCCGCCCAGTTGCCAAACCGCGCCGCCCAGGCGGAGCGTCCGGGCACACCGCCGGCCACGGTTCCCAGCACCAGCAGCCCGCCGATGAGGACTGCCATGCCCACAAACTGCCCCAGGTGCACGCCGATCCACAGGTCGCTGCGGGCGTATTCGGCGAAAGAGGCAGCATGGTCGTTGGCATTCGCCCCTTCGGGATGCAGTGCCCCGGCGGCGAAGGACACCACGACGCCGGTCACCAGCAGGACGGCAGCCAGCCGACGGACGCCCGGGGCGCCGTCGCGGTCCGGGCCGCCGTCGGAATTCTGGCCTGCAGGAACGTGATTCGTGTCCATGGAAACCGCCGCCTTGGGAGGAGCCGTTCAATGCCAGTAGGTTACGCCTGTTCCCGCATATCGCGCGGCGCCCATCCCAGGGGCGGGGCTACGTGGCGGGCGATGTTTCCCAGCAGCTTGGCGTTGTACTCCACGCCAAGCTGGTTCGGGACGGTGAGCAGGAGTGTGTCCGCCGCCTGCACCGCAGCGTCGGCTGCGAGCTCCGCCGCAATGACGTCCGGCTCACCGATGTAGCTCTTGCCGAAGCGGGCCAGGGTGCCGTCAAGGGCGCCCACCTGGTCGCGGCCCTCGCGGAGGGCGCTCAGCCCGAAGTACTGCCGGTCCTCGTCATCGGTCAGCGGCAGGACGCTGCGGCTGACCGAAACCCGCGGCTCGCGGCGGTGCCCGGCCGCCGCCCATGCCTCACGGAACATCGCGATCTGCTCGGCCTGGAGCTCGTGGAACGGCACCCCGGTATCCTCGGTCAGCAGGGTGGAACTCATGAGGTTCATCCCGCGCTCGGCCGCCCAGACCGCCGTCTTCCGGGTGCCGGCGCCCCACCAGATCCGCTCGGGCAGGCCCTCGGAGCGTGGCTGGACAGGCAGCAGCCCGGTGGCCCCTCCGGCATACCGCGGATCGGCTTCGACCACGCCGGCGCCGGCGATGGCCCGCCGGAACTCCTCGGCATGCCGGCGTGCCATGTCGGCATCCGTCTCGCCCTCCCGCGGCGCATAGCCGAAGGCCCCTGCGCCGTTGCGTGCGGGCTCGGGTGAACCTCGGCTGATGCCAAGCTGGAGCCGGCCACCGCTGATGAGGTCCGTGGCCGCTGCCTCCTCGGCCATGTACAGCGGATTCTCGTAGCGCATGTCGATGACCCCGGTGCCGAGCTCAATCCGGCTGGTTCGCGCTGCGGCCGCCGCGAGCAGCGGAAACGGCGACGCCTGCTGACGCGCGAAATGGTGCACGCGGAAGAACGCGCCGTCGATCCCCAGCTCCTCCGCGGCCACGGCCAGTTCTATCCCCTGCAGCAGCGCATCACGCGCCGTCCTGGTGCGGGAACCCTGCACCGGGCCGTAGTGGCCGAACGACAGAAAGCCAATTCGTTTCATGCCCTGCACAACATCCCGGTCCCTGCTGCCATTCCTGCAGGCTACGCCCTGTGACAGGCCGCGCGCACCGGACCGCGATCCCGATAGGTTGGTAACACCGTTTGAGGACGTCCGTTCTCACGAGACCGAAGGGAATGCTGACATGGCTTACATCACCGTTGGACAGGAAAACAGCACCGACATCGAGCTCTACTACGAAGACCACGGAACCGGGCAGGCTGTTGTCCTCATCCACGGCTACCCCCTGGACGGATCCTCCTGGGAGAAGCAGACCGCCGCCCTGCTGGAAGCCGGCTACCGCGTCATCACGTACGACCGCCGCGGCTTCGGCAAGTCCAGCAAACCCACCACCGGCTATGACTACGACACCTTCGCGGGCGACCTCAACACCGTCCTCAGCACCCTGGACCTCAACGACGCCGTGCTGGTTGGCTTCTCGATGGGAACCGGCGAGGTGGCCCGGTACCTTTCCACGTTCGGGTCTGCCCGCGTGGCCAAGGCCGCCTTCCTCGGATCGCTGGAACCGTACCTCCTGCAGACCGACGACAACCCCACGGGAGTGCCGCGGTCCGTTTTCGACGGCCTTGCCAAAGCAGTGAAAGCCGACCGTTACGTCTTCTTCACCGAGTTCTTCAAGAACTTCTACAACAGCGACACGTTCCTGGGCACGCCCCGGCTCAGCGAGGAGTCCGTCCGGGCCAGCTGGAACCTCGCCGCCGGCTCCGGCGCGTTCGCCTCGGTGGCCGCGCAGCCCACCTGGATCACCGACTTCCGCGCCGATATCCCGAAGATCGACGTCCCGGCACTGATCGTGCACGGTACGGCGGACAACATCCTGCCGATCGACGCCACCGGCCGGGAGTTCAGCAAGGCCCTGCCGGAGGCTGACTACGTGGAGATCGACGGCGCCCCGCACGGCCTGCTCTGGACCCACGGGGCAGAGGTCAACGAGGCCCTGCTCGCCTTCCTGGGCAAGTAGCCCGGCGCAACAGGAGCGCAGCCGGCGTCGGGCCACCCCGACGCCAGCCGCTTCGGCGGGCTACTTTCGCTACCGTTCAAGGGCTTGAAAGCAACCACGACCGGTTGACAATTTTTGAAAGTAAGCGTTGACACGCACTTCCAGGGGTAAAATTTGAACACCGGATCCCGGCTGTTGCAGTCGAAAAAGGATCCGGTTCCAGGCCCACCCGGCAAGTCCGGGTGGACGATCATAAAGCGGACATAAGTGGTTGATGGGTCTCCACGCGTCACGTGATCGGCCAGTGATGCCCGAACACACACAACGCGGGAGCAACAATGACTATGACTCCGCCAACAAAGTCCCGCCTGTCGGCCCGGCTTGCGTTGGTTTCCACTGTTTCGCTGGGCCTGCTAGCCGGCCCGATCGCCATGGCCGCCCCGGCCTCAGCTGCAGAGACCTCAAAGCGGGACAACTGCAGCGTCACGGCCTATAAGCCGCACGCTGACAACGGGAGGGGCTGGAAGAACGACCGCAAGTCCGTCCGTGTCAACTTCGCATTCAAGATCCACTGCGACAAGGGCACGCGCGTCTACTTCAACCAGAAGATGTTCCAGGAAAAGGGTCGCTGGGATGTCAAGCGCATCGGACACGTCGACGATTCTGTATGGGTGGACGGGACCGAGTACATCGTCAACGACGAGAGGGTGTCTGCGGACCGCCACGACAAGTTTGTAAAGGTGTTCCATACGGTCAGGATCGAATTCAAGGACAATGACAGGTCCAAGAGGTCCTCCTGGTCGTCCGACTTCGACAAGAGTCCCACCGCCTACATCCGCGTCGACAACGGGCACAAGTAAAGATTGAACATCGCTATAAGCAGACCCCCTAGGTAACAGGAGGCCGACGGCGGCACGAAAGTGC
>NZ_JBHTXX010000039.1:0-47622 GCF_042791415.1 Arthrobacter sp. NPDC056691 | reverse complement strand
GTTCCAACTATAGGCTTCGAGAAAGTATTCCCGACATCAGGAGACGTTTTTCGAGACATACCCGTACTCGCTCTTCGATGGCTTAGACTTTAATTGGCTGGCCAAGAGTGGCCGCAAATGGGGAGGTGGCAAATCATGCGTGGGAGCGCCAAGATGCCCAAGAATGATGACATGGTGCCCACCATTGAAGGTGCACCCACCAGCGAAGCCATTTTTCGGATCGCCCGCATACATCGCCTCGTCGCAGGGGGTCTTTTGCGAGAAACCGGCCTCTATCCAGGGCAGGAAGTCCTGATGATGGCGTTGTGGGAGAAGGGGGAGCAGCGTCAGACGGACCTGGTCAGGACGCTGGGCCTCGATCCTTCCACCGTTACGAAAATGCTGCAGCGCCTGGAACAATCTGGTTTCGTCACGCGCAAACCCTCAACTGTTGATCGCCGCACCATTATGGTGAGCGCCTCGCGCGCCGGCCAAGCCTTGCGGAACCAGGTCGAAGAGATCTGGCTGAGACTGGAGGAGCTGACGACGGCGGGACTGGCCGAAGAAGACCGCAACACGGCGATCCGGTTGCTGGAGCGGATTGAATCCAACCTGGCAGGCGAATCGGAGCACGCGACAGCGAAAGGCTGACCCTGACTAGGAAACTGATCTGAGCGTTATGCCCCTGGTCGGGTGCCGTGCCGGCTCACGTAAGTCTGCGGCCTTAGTCCTTCGCTGGTCGCAATGTAGGTTTGCATCCCCTTGGACGGCGTCGGTGTTCTGTGCGCTGACCGTCAACCACCGCCCAGGCTGTTGCCGTACTGTGGTGAAGCTGATGACTCCACGCCTGGTCCCTGCGGTTTCCCCGGTGGGCGTGATCTGCCCGGCCATTATCCAAGTCGCGTGGACAACGGCAACGTCTGCTCCGAGTTCTCGAACCGTGACGCGCTCCAGTGCCATGACAGTGTGCGGGCGTGGCCGTGCCGCCAGCGAGTTCCGGAACTACGACTGACCCCTACGATCCGGCAGGCTTCAGAATTGCCTATTCCCTGTTTCAAAAGCTGATCATAATGAGCGTGCAGCGTTCTTCCCTAGGAGGCTGCTGAAGTAATCGCGCGGTGGGCGTGTCGGCTGAACTGGTGAGCCGGGTGGTCAAGACTGGTTGTATGCAGGGACGCGAAGACGCGCAGCGTGGGTATTTGGATGTGGAGGTGCTGGCCGGGGAGTTGTTGGCCCCGGGCAGCGTTTTCGCTTTTCTGGCCGCGCATCGGGGGCGGCTGTTCCCGGATTCAATGATGGAGGACCTGTTCCCGTCGCACCGGGGCAGGCCATCGGTTCCGGCCCCGGTGATCGGTTCGGTGCTGGTGCTGCAGGCATTGCTGGGTTTATCTGACCGGGAAACCGCCGAGGCTTTGACTTATGATCTGCGGTGGAAGGCCGCATGCGGGTATGGGCTCACTGATACGGCGTTTCACCCGGCACGCTGGCGTACTGGCGCAGGCGCCGGGGTACTGAACGGGAAGCGCCGGCGGGCGGTGGACTCCACGGTCCTGGACGAGGCGGTCGCCAGGCAGGACACCATCACGCAGCTGATCGCGGGCATACGCCGTTTTGGCCGTGACGTCCCCGGCGGGCAGGACCTGATCGCCACCCAGGCGTCCGGGTATGACTACACCCGGACGGGCAAGCCTGACATCGCGTGGGATGGCCGGGACGCAAAGGACGGGCTGATCTCGGCCCTGGTCGCCGACGCCATGGCCCTGCTTGCGGCGGTCGATCCCGAGACTCTTGATGGCAGGGCCGCTGATGCGTACGCGCTGTTGGCCCTTGTCGCCGGGCAGGACGTGGAACCGGCCGAGGATTGAACGGGATGGACGGCGGTGGAGGATCGCCCGGAAAGTCGCCCCGGACCGGGTGATCTAAACCGTGGACCCCGATGCCCGGCATGCGCATAAGACCCGGGAAGACCGCCGGGACGGCTACAAGGCCCACATCGTGATTGAACCGGACACCGGACTGGTGACCGCCGCGACGCTCACCAAGGCCGCGGGCGAGGGTGCCGCCGACGCCGAAGCCGGGGCCATGCTTTTGGAGCAGGACCAGACGATCACCACCGGCGTGCAGGTGCTGGCGGACTCGGCCTATGGAACCGGAGAACTGCTCAGGACCCTGGTGGCGGCCGGGCACACCGCGTTGATCAAGCCCAAGCCCCTGGCCCGGGCGATCGAGGGCGGATTCACCATTGATGACTTCAACTACGATCAGCAGGCCGGAACGCTGACTTGCCCTAACGGGCTGGTGTGCGCGCGATCATCGCTAGGGGATATGTCACGTTCGGTGCAGGCTGCACCGGTTGAAGTCCCGCTGCACGACCACAGCCCGGCGCCGGATAATCGAGCTGCATCCCGAGCACGCCCTGATGCGCGAGCACCGCACCGCAGCCCAAGAAAAGCTTACAGGTCGACTACACGCGCCACCGGCCCGTGGTCGAACGCTCCATCGCGTGGCTCGTGAAAGACAACCGGCGCCTGCGCTACCGCGGAACCACGAAAAACCACGTCCGGTGGCAACTGCGCATCGCTGCAGTGAACCTCAAACGCCTCCTGAAGCTCGGACTCACCAACGAAAAGACCGAAACCACCCAAAACGGCCCAGTCCCGAAAACCCAGACAAATGACAAAGGGCTGGCCCGGAACACATGAACACCCCGGACCAGCCCTTCAAAGCAATTAGTTCAGCAGTCTCCTAGGGCGCCCCGGCCCCTCGGCGGTCTTTTCATATCTCCCAATTGCAACTCCCTATAACTCAGCTGTTGCAACCACCGCTACACGCTAAGGCCCACGAGACGGCTCAGTTTTCGACCATCGCTGACACAAGAGCTGTGAGGACGGCGTTGCAGGGTTATCTGACCTGCTCTCGGTGTCGCCGGACTGCATCGTTGTTTCCGCACCTCGCCGAGCAATACGCCCGCAGACCGTTCCTGCTGGTGTCGACAAACGCGACCCCGCACGAGGCCCTTGCGCACACACCCAGACGGCTGCCCTCGGCCTCGACGGCGAAGATCGCCAGCCCTCCTGCCGTGACCGCCTTCACCCGGGCGACGACGTCGTCCTCCTCCGGGGCGAAATTCGATGAGAAGCTTGTTTATCGCAGCGCACCGCGATTCAACATCGACAGCGTCGAACGCAGACCGCAATCTCACCGCCCACGCATGCAGCAGCTCAGCTGCAGCCCCGGTCAAGGCTGCTCTGCGGATCTGATGCTCACCGAGAACTTTCCTGCGCCGAGTCGACCGTCCACCGGCCGCCAGCCGCCCTGCTGCGCACGGTGGCATGGGCAGGCTCTTCAAGGCCTGTTACGCACCCTCGACGTTGGGTTCCTTCCGGCGCTGCTTCACCTTCGGCCACGTCCGCCAGCTGGACGCTGTCGCGTCCCGGTTCCTGGTAAACCTTGCGGCACCGACCCCGCTGATCGGTGGCAGCGCCGCGGAATACACGCTCGTTGACGTGGACGACACGATAATCGAGGTTCACGGATACAAAAGCAGGGCTCGGGCTACGGCTACTCCGGGGTGCGGGGCCTGAACGCGCTGCTGGCCAAGGTCAGCACGAAGGACACGGCCCCGGTCATCCTCGCCTAGCGGCTGCGCAAGGGCTCGGCCGGTTCGCCCCGCGGCGCGGCTGGTCGCCGACACCCTTGCCACCCTCAAACGCATCCGGGACGGGGCCGCCGGCAAGGTGCTGCTGCGCGCGGACTCCGTGTTCTACGGATACGCCTCCGTCAACGCAGCTACCAAAGCCGGCGCCGCGGTTTCTATCACTGCCCGCATGGCAGCCGATCCAGTACACCGATGCGGTCTTCGACGAAGCGTCGGACCGGTGGATCTCCGCCTCCGAAGTCGCCGAGACACCGTTCACCGCGTTCAGGTCCCGCAACAGGGCGAACGCGTCACCGGGCGCCTGGTCGTCCGCAGGATCCCGGACCTGAACCCGCACGCGGGCGCCCGACAGCCGACCATCTTCGACACCTACCGGTTCCACGCTTTCTTCACCACAGGCACACTGGACACCGTGGCCGCCGATAAGACCCACCGCGGTCACGCGGTCATGGAGCAGGTCAACGCCCACCTGAAGAACAGGGCCTTGGCTCACCTACCCTCTGGTGTCTTCACGGCCATTGCTGGCAGCCCCGCCGCCTCCGTGTTCCTAAACGTTCTTGTGAAGTTGTGCGATGGTCGGCGAGTTCCGTCGCCCAAGCGCACGGAGTATTCATCGCCCGGACTCAGCGTGTGGCTAGGCCCGCTGCGGCGGTGTACCGTCCAGAAACTCGACTTCGAGGAACAACACAGGCTCGAGTGTGGCACACAGAACCACCAGTTCGTGAAGGTCGGCGCAATTCCGGCTGACCTGTGGTCAGCGACCGATCCACGGCGTATTCATACAAGCAACGCTCAGCTAAGTGAGCGGACTCAATGAGCCGAGATTGGTTCGCGAACGGCGCTGCTCATTCGTTGAAACGAGAACGTAGTACGGAGTCTCACTTCAAGTACCTTGGATCTGGGCCTGGCCCCTGAGCTCAATAGTGACCGTTGCAAATCTCGAACGATTGACGGGATGCGACGTCAGGCCCTGAAGGCCAGCGATTCTCGCTAGAAGGTAAAGTCCCCGAAGACCAGTGCGATTCCGTGTCCCGGTCAGTGGGCCGATTGTCGCCCAGACTGTGTCCGTGCCCGTAGTCTTTCCAACATTCCTGGACCTTCAAAGGAGAACATGGATGACCGAGAAGACTTTGCCCGTGGCATTTCCTGTACAGCATCACACCGCACGCGTGGGAGACCTGCGAATTCACTACGCACGCGCTGGCAGCGGCGAACCAATCGTGCTGCTGCATGGCTGGCCTCAATCGTGGGCGGCATGGAGAAACGTAATTGGCGCGCTGTCGCAAAAGTACACCGTCATCGTCCCGGATCTGCGGGGCCTCGGATCCACCTCCAAACCGGACACCGGCTATGACGTGAACACAGTCGCTCGAGACATACGTGGTCTGGTCACATCACTCGGCTTCGACAAGATATACCTCGCCGGCCACGACTGGGGCGCCGCCGTCGCCTATGCGTATGCGGCCCAGTTCCGGGAGGGAGTACACAAACTTTCCATCTTCGAAATGGTCCTCCCCGGTTTCGGCATCATGGAGGAAGCCATGACCCCGCAACAGGGGGGAAACTTCCTCTGGCACATGGCGTTTCAATCAGTGCCCGATATCCCGTATGCCCTTATTCAAGGCCGGGAAGACATCTACATGCGGTGGTTCTTCGAGCACTATGCGTATGATCCGTCCGCGTTCAGCGCCGAGGACGTCGCAATTTATGTCCGTGCAATGACTCACGTAGGTAGCCTTCGCGCCGGACTCGAATATTACAAGAGCTACTTCGAGTCAGCTGCACAGAACACAGAGCACGCAAAGCAACCGTTGACAATCCCGGTGTCAGCGTGGGGGGGAGAGGCTTGCCTCGGCGACGCCACCAAGGCGTCCATCGATCTGGTGGCGAATGACGTGAGGGGCGGAGTCATAGAGCGCTGCGGCCACTGGATAGGCGAGGAGCGCCCAGAGTTCGTTGCCGGCCACCTCCTGGAATTCTTTGGGGAGGGACAGTGAGAAACGTCAAATCAGAGAACGAAAACACGGGCCCCGTGCCGGGGCTGCGGGGCATGGAGCACGCCGCTTTCACAGTACCAAACCTCGAAGAGGCTGTTCGCTTCTTCGTAGATGTGCTCGGCTGCGAGCACATCTACGACATCGGTCCCTTTCGGGACGACCAGGGAGACTGGTTTGCTGAAAACCTCGACCTCAATCCTCGCGCTGTCGTTCCTGCAGCGGCACTGCTGCGCTGCGGGCACGGCTCGAATTTCGAGATCTTCGAGTATGAGGCACCTGACCAGGTGCGACGAATGCCCCTCATGAGCGACTGGGGCGGCATGCACCTTGCGTTTTATGTTGATGACATGGACACCGCGCTCGCATACCTTGAAAGCCGAGGCATCCGCATCCTCGGAGGATCGAAGGCCGGCATGGGACCGGAAGCCGGCGAAGAGTCTACCTTTGCGCACTTTCTCTCTCCGTGGGGAATGCTCCTCGAGTTTGTTTCTTTCCCCAAGGGCAAGGATTACATGCAGGGACTATCCCGTCAGTTGTGGCAGCCCCTTGCGCCGGCCTTGTAGCCGCCGCTAAGAATTCAGTCCCAAGTCACAACGACGTGAAATTCTAGAGGGCTTTGAAGGCCCGGATGCATCGTTCTAACTCTGCACAGCGGACACCCGGTCAGCTCAGCATTCTTCTGATCGGCGCACCGCGAAAGGCAGGACGCCACGGGAAGTCCGCCGCTGATCAAGCGCCTCATCGCCAGACAGATCTTCCGCCAACTCCAGACCCTCATGGTTTGACTCGCCACCATGGATGGGTCTCTAGGACGTGGTGCTAAACCTTTTTGAGGTCTGGATGCGGTTGGCTCGTGTGATGTGCAGTCGTTTCCTGGTTTCTGATGAGATGTGGTCCGTGATCGCACCGCATATTTCCCGCGTGGAAGGGCAATGGGCGTCCTGTCGCGGACCGCTGTCTCGTCGGGGAGGGGATGGCGTGGAGGTTCCGGACCAGGGCGCCCGGGCGGCTTCAACCCAGGATGAGTAGCTCCGATGAGATTCAGTGAAATGTAGGCGATCAGAGATCGCCAGAAGGGCGTCGAGAGCCCGTTGTGCCTGGCGCCGGCTGCGACGGCAAAGCGGCGAGTCCCTGCGCTTGCCGTGACGCCTTGAAGGGTGCGTTCGCCGTGTCGACGGTCTCCCGCGACATCCCGGCGGCAAGCGGTGTGGAATCGACGAGACGGAGCACATGATGCCCTGAGGGGAGGGGGGCTTGGGCCGGGACTGTGATGGACGCCGAGATAAGGGGCGCGGCTGCCCGGAGGCGTTTGTTGTATCCGCACCGGTGCGGAATACCGGCGTACATGCCTGTTAGATGGGTCCGGGCGGACCGGACCCACCTCGCTTCGGAGGAGTGTCCGAGCTATTGCTGGGCCACCACCAGGCAAAGCAGTTCCGCTTCAGACAATTCCAGCTGGCCGGCAAGACTTTCGTTCTCGGCCACCTGTCCCACGATATGGGGACTGGGTCTGAGTCCGAACCGAACACCCCTAGCCATCATCTCGCCCCGTTGAAGCCGTTTGCTGCCGCGGAAGGTTTGGAAGTTGGCTGACTGGCCATTGAAATGGCCTCCCGATATGAATCGGGCCATCAACGGTGCCGGGTCGCTTTAGAGCGTGCGGAGAATAGCCGCGACTCTCTGGTTGGCGTCGCCGAAGAGCCTCTGAGGGTTGTCTCGGAAGAACAAAGGGCTCTTGTGACCGGCGCAACCGGCGGTCACGGATGGCTACTGCGACGTTGTCGGCCAACTACACACGCAGCACGGGCATGCCCATGCTGCGTGTGTACTCAGCCGCAGAGGGGTCCATTGCGTTTTGGCCCCAATCACGCGTCACCGACACGCCCCTGAAAGACGCATTAATCTCGTCTATCCAGCAGGATGTCGTGGGGAACAGGAGCATCTTCATACGACCTTGGCAACAGGACCGCAACCAGGTGAAGGCGCAACAATATACCTCCTAGGCCCCTCGCTCTCGAAGTTTGTCAGCCATTGTGGAAGAGTTTTGCCTGATCACGTCGGCCCTGGCTCAGTCGACCCCGAAGATTTCCGCAGCAGCCGCCCTGAATTCCGGATCAGTGGCATCGATCAGCGTGGGGTTACCCTCGCACCATTGGAATTTATGCGAAAGCTTGCTGATCTTCCATCCTTCGCTGGTCCTACGGAAGGTGTTCTCGTACCAGCCATATTGGGTGTAGTGATCATCCCCGTGGCGATTAGGAAGCCGGTGCCGTGACACATGATAGAACACGCCATCTGCTTCATCTCCACGAAGATTGATATGGAAGTTGGAATACTGATGCATTACGACCAGCTTCTCCAAGCAGGCTTTTGCAAAGCGCGACCATGCATCAGGGGTGGTAACAGCCGCAGGGTTTCCGGTCAGGTCAAAAAAATCAACTTCGAATTCATCGTCCAAGGTCGCGGCATACATTTCCCAGTCATGAAGGTCGAGTCCGCGGCCAAAGCGCAGCATTACTTCGCTGATCCGCTGGCGATCGATAAGTTCGGCCAGGATCGCTTCGTCACTCCGCGACAAACGGCCGGCCGTGCTCTCCTGGACTTTTTGCAGTTCCAGTGCGACGTTATTTGAATGTTCCAATTGTTTCTTCCTCGTATGTCTTCGTTGACAAGTTGTGGTCTTAAAGGTGCTGCTCGTCTTGATTCCCTGCACAGTCGAAGCTATGTGCAATTGAGTGTTGAGGGAATACCCTGTCCCACTCACCAGAACAGCCTCTTTGCCCAATAAGCCTGAACTCACGATCCACGTTGAGCACGCTTGCCTTGGCGGGCTGATAAGTGACGTCGAGCGGGCTCCGCCGTCATATCCGGAGTCGACAGGCAGGCCTTGTGTACGGCGTACGAATGCGTTTGGGCTCGAACGCCACGACTGAATCAAAGGACACATGGACGTCCGGACGAACGGCGAGTAATTGAACTTCTTGGAGAAGCGCCTCGACGAGTTACGACGAACCATGTCGAGAACTCCGGGTTCGGTGCCATGGCCATGGGGATCGCTCCTGCTGTCTTACCGAAGGACAGCTCTGACAAGGAACGCGTCCGAGTTCTCACTGATGAGCTGAATCGCCTTGCTGGCGCGCTGATGGATCTCAGCAGCGTCACCGACGTCCGAATCGCAGTCCAGGGAGCCGGGGTCCTCGACCCCTTCGTGAATTGGCAACAAATGCTCGAGCCGAAGCAGCTGCTCGATGCCCCTGTAGTCACAGGCAGCTGCCACCAGACCGCTGGCCGACTGGACGGTCTCCGGCGCTTACATGTTGTAGTGCCTGCCGGTCTAACGGATGCTGCTTTCGCAGCTGCCCTGGCTCACACAGGAGCCGGGGAACTTACCGGAAGCCATGTGTTCATCAATATGGATTGGTTGAGCACAGGTGCCGGTGAAGGACTCTGCATGGGTGCAGGGGTTTGATTCCATGGTCGCGTACGCGAGGAGTAGGGGCTGGATGAACGCTTCCGGGACGGCAGTCCGTGCCCATTTGAAGAGGCCCAAGTAGGGTCGATTGTGATGTTCCCGGTGGCGAGGACGTCAAATCCTACTCGCACCTAGAAGCCGAGCCGCGAGTTCCCCATCGTCGGCTGTGAGCTGCAGGACGAGGTCGAGCTTCTGCCTGCGAGGATGTCATCGAGATCGTCGATCTGGGCGGTGGTGCGCGGGTAGCCGTCGAGCAGGAAGCCGTCCCGGACGTCGGCTTCTTGGAGGCGGTCCGGAAGGAAGTCGCCCGCATCCATGTATGTCTTGGCTAGATCCAATTCGGAGCTGCAGGCGTATGGTCCAGCGCTGCTCCGTTGCCGACGGCGGTGACGCCGCCGTCGGGCGGCCTGCTGCCACTGGACGACGGCGGGCAGGGATCCGCAGTCGAAGCCAACACGGTGGTGAACAGGCTTGCTTCTTTGAGAAGTACACCGGACTGGATCTTCAGAAGCCGCGTGACGCTGCGGCCGCCCTGCTGGCCCTCGCCGGGCAGGAAGCCGTGCCCGGCGTCGGGTAAACAGCTCAATGCGGCAGCAGCGTCCCGAGCGGTTCACCTGCGGCGATCCGTGCCAGCAGTTCCGGCTCGGCCGCGTCAGAGGCCAGTGCCCGCTCAAGGACGGCTGCCGCCTCCTGCTGGGACAGCACGATGACGCCGTTGTCGTCCCCGAGGACCCAATCGCCCGGATTGATGTTCACGCCGCCGCATGTCACTGAAACGTCGACGGCGGACTCCGTGCCGTGCAGGCGCTTGGTCGTGAGGCACGAAGTGCCACGGGCGAACACCGGAAGCCCAGTGGTCCGCAGCTCGGGCAGGTCCGTGGCCACGCCGTCAACGACGATGCCGGCGGCACCCTGAGCCTTGGCGGCCGCCGCTGTCACTGCGCCGACGGGGGCGTGACGGCGGTCACCGTCCATGTCCACCACCAGCACCGCTCCGGGGTAGAGCTCGAGCAGGGCCCGGTTCATGGCAATGGCGTCGTTGCCCACGATCCTGACAGTTACTGCCGGGCCTGCCACCTTCACGCCGTCGAGCAGCGACTGGATGGCCGGGTCAAGGAAACCGTCCTCAAGGAAGTGCCCGATCGTGGGGTAACTGATTGCCTCCAGTCCGGCAAGGACGTGTGTGTCCGCCAAGGCCCCGCTGTTCACTGTCCGGCCTCAGCCACGACGGCAACGCATTCGATTTCCAGGGAAACGCCCCAAAGGCTGACGCAGACGGAGGTGCGTGCCGGTTTAGCATCGCTAAAGAACTCTGCATAAACGCGGTTGTACGCCTCGAGCTGGCCGGGGTCGGTGAGGTACGTGTTCACTTTGACCACGTGTTCCAGGTTGGACCCTGCGGCCTTCAGCACGGACTCCAGGTTCCGGATGGTCTGGCGCACCTGGTCGGCGAACGATTCCGGCTGGTCGTCCAGCCCGGTGATGGCTGGGATCTGCCCTGTAGTGAAGACGAACCCGTTGGCCACCACCGCTTGGGAGAAGGGCCCGACGGCGGCCGCCCCGCCGGGGACGTCAGCGATCCGCCGGATGGTTTCCGTGGGGGAGATTGCCGTCATTTCGCTGCCGCCTCTACGGGGGACTCATCGACGGCGTCGATGTTGCCGTGGCGGGTTTCCGTCAGGATCACGAGCGCAGTGAGGGAGACCAGCGCGGCGCCCATGATGTACCAGGCGATCGATGAGCTTTGGTGGGTGATGCCCAGGAGCCAGGTGGTGATGAACGGTGTCGCGGCGCTTCCCAGGAGTCCGGAGAGCATGTACGCGACGGACAGGCCAGAGTAGCGGACCTTTGAACCGAACAGCTCAGCCAGGAATGTGGCGATGGGGCCGTAGTTGGCGGCGAACGCCGTCATCATGGCCAGGTAGGCGACGAAGAGCAGTGCCACCGACTTGGTGTCCATCAGCCAGAACATGGGGAAGGCCAAAGCTGCTTCGGCTGCCACGCCTGCGAAGATGATGGGTTTGCGTCCGTATTTGTCCGAAAGTCGTCCGAAGAGCGGGATGAGGACGAAGCACAGGGCGCAGGCGGCGAGGACGACCCACAGCATGAGGCTCTCGGAGTGGCCGAGTTCCTTCTTGCCGTAGGAGACGCCGGACGCGACGAGGAGGGTGAACGTGCTGCCCGTGGAGAGCGTGGCGACGCCGCCCAGGATGACCTGCTTCCAGTACTTGGCCATGAGCACGGCGAACGGCATTTTGGCCTTGGCGCCAGCGGACTTCACAGCCTGGAAGGACGGGGTTTCTTCAATGTGGAGCCGGATGTAGATGCCCACTGCCACGAGCAGTGCGGATGCCATGAAGGGGATTCGCCAGCCCCAGGCTTGCAGGGCTTCGGTGCTGACGCTCGAGGCCACGATCAGGAACGCCACGTTGGCGATCAGGGTGCCGGCGGGCACGCCAACTTGGACGAGGGAACCGTAGAAGCCGCGACGGGTTGGCGGAGCGTGCTCCACTGTCATCAGTACGGCTCCGCCCCATTCGCCGCCGAGGGCAAGGCCCTGGATGACGCGGAGGAACAGGAGGAGCAGGGGGGCCATGATGCCGATGCTGTTGTAGTCCGGCAGGAGGCCGATGGCGAAGGTGGCGGCACCCATGGTCAGGAGCGAGATCAGGAGCATGGATTTGCGTCCAAGCCGGTCCCCGAAATGGCCAAAGATGATGGCGCCCACCATGCGGGCGATGTAGGCCGAGGCGAACGTGCCGAACGCGAGCATGGTGCCTACCAGCGGGTCGAAGCTGGGGAAGAAGATTTTGTTGAAGACGAGAGCGGAAGCTGTTCCGAAAACAAAGAGGTCGTACCACTCGACGGTGGTTCCGATGACGCTCGCGAGGGCGATTTTGCGCATTTTTGTGAGGTCCAGCCGTGCCGTAGCAGCGGCGGTGGTTTCTACCGTGTTGGCCATCAGTTCTCCAGATGGGGTGCGGGGACGATTGTCCGATGCAAGGTAGTTACCAACTATTCTGTGTCAGCCATCACACTTCAATGGCAAAAAATCCACCAGAAATCGTCGATAAATGTGAGTTCACACAACCGCCCTGTATGCCGACAGTCTCAGGCCCACGCCACTACCAGCCTTGCCACTTGTGTGGGAACGGCAAGATGGATCCCGGTTAGATCCTGGAATCGGTTGAGCCGGTTGAGGATGGTGTTTCTGTGGCAGAAGAGGGCTTGGGCCGTGGTGGTGATGTTGCCCGTGGACAGGAAGTGGCGAACCGTCTCCTCCAGGCGTTCGCGCTCTCCGCCGCGGCAGGGTGAGAGCGCCGCATCCAGGTCCGTCCACAGATCAAGGCCGGCATCCTGGAGCTGCTGCTTGGCCAGCCTCGCCCAGGCCGCCGCGGCCGTAAGGGGACCCCGGTCTGACGGCTGAAGGAGCAACGCCAACCGCTCGGCAGTCCGGGCGGCCGACGGAAGGGCGCGCAGCCCCGCGAAACTTTCCACATAGCCGCACGGGATCCCGGCAATACCTGCCGGGATAAACGCCGGCCCCGCTGGTTGCCTGCCGCCATCGGTGATCGGGCCGAGCGCCCAGAAGACATACGTGCTGCCACCGAATTCGTGGACAAACAGCCGCTGCGAAGCCTGCGGGGCCTGCGCAATTGCGCGAAGCCTGGACGCTGCCTCCCCGCTGGCGGCCACGATCGAGTACCGGGCATCTGGATCAGTGACCAGGGCGGCCGACGCCTGGCTGATGGTGTCCGCCGAGAGCTCGGACTTGCTGAACAGCCGCGTGATGAACTCCTGCCGGATGTTGGATTCCTCCTGCGCCATGCGGACCCGCTCGGCTGAATAGCTCGAATGTGTATGCGCGGCGAATTCGTCCACCACGCGCCATACCCGGTCCACCCTGGACGTGAGCAAGGCCGCGTCCTGAGGCTCAGAGATCTGCAGCAGGTCCTCCCACAGGATGCTGAAATCCAATCGGACGGCCGACGTGAGTGCCTCAGGGGAGATGCCGGCCCGTGCTCGTTTCGCGCCGAGTTCCAACGAGAACCGCATCAGCGAATCACTGTCGCCGTTGCGTCCGGACAGCTGAAGTTCCTCGTCGCGCAGTCCGTCCACGAGGCGGCGGAAGGTCTCACGGGCCGTGTCCCGCAGTTCCTCGATTCCCACGGTCCTGCCGGCGTACTCGGGGATCTCCTGCACCCGCGCCATAAACAGCTCCGCCAATTCATCGACGCGGCCGTGCAGCCGCTCCACCAGCTCTCCCCATCGGGCGCCGTAGTCCTGATCATTGTGCATTTCTACATTCTAGAACCATTACCGCGTGGTGCATTGCTAGTTTTTTTGGACGAACCTACTGGCAGAATGGGTTCAGGCGCAAAGGTGAGCCGCATCACGAGACAGGCGGTCCACCCGCACGGTCGGCATCTATCTGGAGTAATCATGGCAAGCAATGACAGCAAGGCGCTCACGGGGGCGGATCACCCGGCGCTGAGAATCGTAGATGAAAGTGTCACCCGCAAGGTGGCCCTGGCAGCCCTGGTTGGCACAGCCCTCGAGTGGTACGACTTCTTCCTGTTCACCACCGCCGCAGCCCTGGTGTTCAATGCCCAGTACTTCGTTTCCGAGGACCCCTTTGTAGCCGCCATGAGCTCTTTCGCCACCCTGGCTGTCGGCTTCGTGGCGCGCCCCATCGGCGGATTCATTTTCGGCTCCCTGGGTGACAAGGTAGGCCGCAAGAAGATCCTAATGGTCACCATCGTGGGCATCGGCGTCGTGACCGGCCTCATCGGGCTGCTGCCGAACTACATGACCATTGGCGTGGCAGCTCCCGTCATCCTGGTGGCACTGCGGATCCTGCAGGGCCTGGCAGTAGGCGGCGAGTGGAGCGGTGCCGTGATTATCGCCGTCGAAAACGCCCCCGTTGCCAAGCGTGCACGCTACGCGGCGCTGCCGCAGATCGGTTCCCCGATCGGCACGATCCTGTCCTCGGGCGGTTTCTTCGGCATGCTCTACCTGGTGGGCCAGACCAGCTTCGACGCCTGGGGCTGGCGCATCCCGTTCGTCGCGGCCATCCCGCTGCTTGCCATCTCCATGTGGATCCGCAGCAAGCTCAGCGAATCGCCTGAGTTCGAGGCCGTGATGGAGTCCGGCGAGACCGAGCACGCCCCCATCCGAGGCGTCCTGACCAAGAGCTGGCGCCAGATCCTGGTGGGCATGTGCTCCGCTTTGCTGGGCATCGGCGGCTTCTACCTCATCACCAGCTTTGTGGTCTTCTATGGCACCAAGATCCTCAAGATGCCCTACGAAACCCTGCTGCTGGGCTCGCTCCTCGCCGCGGTCTTCGAGATCTTCGTCCTGATCTGGGCCGGACGCATGGGTGAGAAGTACGGCGCCAGCAAGGTGATCCTCTGGGGCGGCGTGGCCTCCGCGCTTGTGGCCGTCCCGGTCTTCCTGGCCATCGACACAGCGAACCCCGTGCTGGTCATCGGCGCCATGATCCTCGGAGTGGCCACCCTATCTGTTCCCTATGCCGTTTCGGGTACCGCCCTCACAGCACTGTTCGCCACCCGTGTCCGCTACACCGGCGTAGCCATCACCTCCAACAGCGCCGGTGTTATTTCCGGCTTTATTCCACTCATCGCCACAGCCCTCGTGGCTGCCAGTGGCAATTCATTCTGGCCCGGGGCCATCATCCTGCTGGTTGTGTCGGTCCTGACCGCACTCTCAGGGATGGTCCTGCCGGCCGTCAGTATCGAAGAAGAAGGTATGAAGCATTGAGCACAACAACCACCGCCGGGCACCTTATTGTCGCCCAGCTCGAGCGTGCAGGCGTCAATCGCGTCTACGGTGTACCCGGCGAAAGCTTCCTGGACGTCCTGGACGGCCTGCACGGCTCCTCCATTGAAACCGTGGTGACCCGCCACGAAGGCGGCGCCGGATTCATGGCACTCGCCGAAGGCCGCCTCACCGAACTGCCCGGCGTGGCCATGGTGACCCGGGGCCCCGGGGCGGCCAACGCCTTCATCGCGATCCACACCGCCCACCAGGACGCTACCCCCATGATCCTTTTCGTGGGTCTCATCCCCGTGGCAGACCGCGGCCGCGAATCCTTCCAGGAATTCGACATCAACGCCTGGTTTGGCAGCACGGCCAAGAAGGTGGTGACGCTCGATGACGCCGCGTCCGCCGCCCGCGTCGTGGACGACGCCATCTTCACCGCCCTCAGCGGCCGCCCCGGACCCGTGGTGATCGGCCTTCCCGAAGACGTGCTGGTCCACGCCATCGACGCCGGCACGGTGGAACCGCGGAAGGTCTCCCGGCCGGCGCCCGCCGCCACGGACCTGGCCGAGCTCGAGGCCCGGCTGGGCGCCGCCAGCAAGCCGCTCATCGTGGTGGGCGGCGAAGGCTGGACTCAGGAATCCGGTGAGGCACTGGCCGGCTGGGCCGCCCGCCACGGGGTACCCGTCCTCGCCGATTTCCGCGCCTACGACGCCGTGCCGCACCGCTCTGACGCCTACGCCGGCTTCCTGGGCTACGGCCGCAGCGACGCCAACGCCGCACGGCTGGACGCGGCGGACCTGATCATTTTCCTCGGCTGCGTCCGCGGCGACGCCCTCTCCGACGGATACACCCGCGGCCTCGACGCCGACACCGTGGTGGTCAACGCCGACGCCGACCTGCTGGGCCACTTCGGCCGGATGGACCAGCACATCACCGCAGATGTCACCGCGTTCTCCACGGTCCTGGCCGGCATGGAATCCGCCGTGCGGCCGGCGGCCGGCTGGTTCGCCGACGCCCGCGCCGACTACCTCAAGTTCTCCTCCGCCCAGCCTGACGGGGGGACGGGCGTGGACCTCGGCGTCGTCATGGAAATCCTCAAGCAGGAAATGGCCGACGACGCCGTCCTCACCTTCGGTGCAGGCAACCACGCCCTGTGGCCGGCCCGCTACCTGCAGCACAACAACGCCAACTCCCTGGCCGCCCCGCGCAACGGCGCCATGGGCATGGGCATCCCCGCCGCCGTGGCCGCCTCCCTGGCCTACCCGGGCCGGCAGGTCATCTCGGTGGCCGGCGACGGCTGCTTCATGATGAACGGCCAGGAAATCGCCACTGCCATGGGCCACGGGGCCCGGTTCCTTGTGCTTGTGGTGGACAACGGCATCTTCGCCACCATCCGCGAACACCAGGAAGCCCACTACCCGGGCCGCCCATCCGGCACGCACATGACCAACCCGGACTTCGCCGCGCTGGCCCGCTCCTACGGCGGCTACGGAGAGCGCATCGAGAAGGCCGAGGACTTCGCCGCCGCGTTCCGCCGCGCCGTCGAATCCGGTCTGCCGGCCGTGCTGCACCTGCCGCAGGACCCCACCATCCGTTCCCCCAAGAGCAACTGACTGGAGCCCCACGTGATCACGCTCAAGAACATCATCAACGGCCATGCCGTTGACGCCCCGGCCAGCCTGCCCTTCTTCGACCCCAGCACGGGACTCCAGATCGGCACCGCCCCGGACAGCGACGCAGCCGCCGTCGACCTCGCCTTCCAGGCCGCGCAGCAGGCCTTCAAGGGCTACAAGCGCACGACGCCGGGCGAACGCCAGGCGCTGCTGCTGCAGCTCGCGGACCTCATCGAAGCCAACGCGGACCGCCTGCTGGAGGCCGAGGTGGCGTGCACGGGCAAGCCCCGGGCCGCGACCCGCGAACTGGAGATCCTGCGCGGCGCGGACCAGCTGCGGTTCTTCGCCGGCGCCTGCCGGGTGGTGTCAGGGACCGCCTCCACCGAATACGTCCAGGGCTTCACCTCCACCATCCGGCGCGAGCCGCTGGGCGTGGTCGCGCAGATCACCCCGTGGAACTACCCGTTCATGATGGCCATCTGGAAGATCGGCCCGGCCCTGGCCGCCGGAAACACCCTGGTCCTCAAGCCTGCGGACACCACCCCGTGGTCCACGGTGCTCCTGGGCCAGCTGGCCCAGGAGGTGTTCCCGGCCGGCGTCGTTAACATCGTCTGCGGCGGCCGTGACGCCGGTGCGGCCATGGTGGACCACGAGATCCCGGAAATGGTCTCCATCACCGGTTCCACCCGTGCCGGCGCGCAGGTCATGTCCGCCGCGGCCAAGACGCTCAAGGACGTCCACCTGGAACTCGGCGGCAAGGCTCCCGCGATCGTTTTCGCAGACGTCGACATCCAGCAGACGGCACGCGAGCTGGCCCTCAGCGCGTTCTTTAACGCCGGGCAGGACTGCACCGCCGTGACTCGGGTCCTGGTGGAGGAGCCCATCCACCGTGAATTCGCGGCTGCCCTTGCTGCGGCTGCCTCTGCTCTTAAGGTGGGCGGCGACGACGCCGACCTAGGCCCGCTGAACAACGCCGCGCAGCTTGAGCGGGTGGAGGGCTTCATGTCCCGGCTCCCCGCCAACGCCAGCGTCCTCTCCGGCGGCAAGCGCACCGGCACCGGCTACTACTTCCAGCCCACCGTGATCGACGGCGTCTTCCAGAGCGATGAGGTGGTGTGCGACGAGATCTTCGGTCCCGTGGTCACCGTGCAGCCGTTTGCCACGGAGGAGGAAGCCATCGAACTGGCCAACGGCACCAAGTACGCATTGGCGTCCAGCGTCTGGTCCGACAACCACGGCGTGGTAACCCGCGTGTCCAACGAGCTCGACTTCGGCTCCGTCTGGATCAACTGCCACCAGGTGATCCCGGCCGAGGCGCCGCACGGCGGCTTCAAGCACTCCGGCACCGGCAAGGACCTGTCCGTGTTCGGACTCGAGGACTACACCCGCATCAAGTCCGTCACCACCTCCCACCGCTAACCCGCCCGTTCCTGACCCGAGGTACCCCATGAAACTCGATCTGCTGCTGCGCAACGCGGACATCATCACCATGGATGCCCGCCGCCCGCACGCCGTGTCGCTGGGAGTCTGGCAGGGCCGCATCGTCGGCCTCGACGACGACCTGGACGGCCTGGGCGCGGCCGAGGTACTGGACCTGGACGGCGCCACGGTAACTCCCGGGTTCATCGACGCCCACTGCCACACTACGTGGTATGGACTGGGCCTCGGCGAAGTGGACGTCTCCGGCGCACGCGGCCTGGACCAGCTGTACCGGCTGCTGGAGGCGGACATGGCCGGCGGCAAGCAGACCGGATGGCTGATGGCCACCGGCTTCAGTCAGACGCACCACGGCGGCGAGTTCCCGGACCTTAGGGTGCTGGACCGGATCACGGCTAACCGGCCGCTGTTCATCCGGCACAACTCCGGCCACATGGCCGTGGTGAACACCGCCGCGCTGCGGCTGGCAGGCGCCGAATCGCCGTCGTTCCCGAATCCCGACGGCGGCGTGATAGTCCGCGACGCCGCCGGCGGGCCCACCGGGCTGGTCCAGGAAACGGCGCAGCGGCTGATCCAGGAACTGATCCTGCCGTATTCCCTTGAGGCCATCGAAACGGCGCTGGACCGGGCCACCCGGCACTATGCGTCAGAAGGCATCACCAGCTTCACGGAAGCCGGGATCGGCGGCGGCTGGATCGGCCACAGCCCCGTCGAACTGGCCGCTTACCAGCGTGCCGCCGCGAACGGGAGGCTGCATGCCCGGGCGCAGCTCATGCCGGTGCTGGACGTGCTCCACCCGCTGGACGGGTTCGGGGCAGCGTCCGGAGCGGATGCCGTTGGTGGGGAGGCTGCGGGCCTCGATCTAGGCATGGCTAGCGGATTCGGCAATGACTACGTGTCGCTGGGCCCGGCGAAGGTGTTCCTGGACGGCTCGCTGCTGGGCGAAACCGCGGCCGTCAGCGAGGATTTTTGCAGTCACGGCCAACGGGACAACTCCGGCAACCGCGGCTACTTCCAGGCAGACCCTGACCAGCTTCGGGTCAAGATCGAGGCTGCTTACGCTGCGGGCTGGGCCATCGCCGCTCACGCCATCGGGGACCGTGCGGTGGACTTGGCGATCAGTATCTTGGCTGGCTGCTCCGCCAAATACGGGCGCAGAACACTGCCAAACCGGATCGAACACGCCTCCATAGTCAGGCCGGACCAGCTCGCCACCATGGCAGCGGCCGGCATCGCCGTGACTCCGCAGGCCAGCTTCTTCGGCGATGGCGGGGACGGTATGACGGCCTCGCTGGGACCGGAAAGAATTGCATGGGCCTACCGTGCGGCGTCGTTCCTGGCCGCGGGCATCACTGTCGCCGACAGCTCTGACCGGCCCGTCGCAGACGGCAACGTGCTTCGCGGAATGCAAGCCTTTGTGGACCGCAAGATTGCCTCCGGCGGCGTGTTCGGCAACCCGGACGAACGGCTCACGCCATTCGAGGCACTTGCCGCTTACACCACCGGAGCGGCCGCAACTACTGGCGCCGACGGCCTGAAGGGGTCACTGACGCCCGGCAAACTGGCGGATTTCACCGTCCTGTCCGGATCGCCCCTGGCCACTGCCAACATTGCAGACCTTTGCGTCCTGGCCACCGCCGTCGGAGGCTCCCTTACCTATCAGGCGGACGCACTGACTGCCCGCCTGGCCAACGCTTCATCCACCATTGACCACCACCGTTCATAGGGGAACACCATGACTACAGCACCCACCCTCGCCGCCCCCGACGCCGCCTTTGTCGAGGACTTCCGCATCATGAGTCAGTTCGGAGCCACGGAAAACGGTGGCGTGGACCGCCAGGCAGCCACCACGGCCGACGGCGAGCAGCGCCGCTGGCTGACCGGCCTGCTTGAGGCCCGCGGATTCACCGTGAAGTTCGACCGCGCCGGTAACCAGTGGGGCCTACTCGAGGCCGTGCCGGGGGCACCCTTTGTAGTGGTCGGCTCGCACATGGATTCACAGCCGACGGCGGGCCGCTATGACGGTGCGTTCGGCGTCTTGGCCGCAGCCCACGCGGCATTACGGCTGGCTGAGAAGTGGGCAAGCGGCACGGCGATGCCGAAGTTCAACATTGCAGTAGTGAACTGGTTCAACGAGGAAGGTTCCCGCTTCAAGCCGTCCATGATGGGCTCCTCCGTCTACACTGGCAAACTCGCCCTGGAAACAGCCCTCGATACCACTGACACGCAGGGGATCACCGTCCGCGAGGCGCTGGACGGCATCGGTTGCCGTGGCGACTACGACGGGCCGACCGCCGCCTACTGCGCCGAAATCCACATCGAGCAGGGTCGCAGCATGGAACGAGAAGGCATCACCATCGGCTTGGTACAGTCCAGCTGGGCCGCCAACAAATATGAGTTTGTGGTCCACGGCGAACAGGCGCACACCGGTTCCACCGTGATCGCCGACAGGAAAGATGCCCTCCTCGGCGCCTCCATGCTAGTGGTGGCCGCCCGCGAACTGGCGGACAGGTTCCCCGGTGTGCTGCACACCTCGGTGGGTGAACTGACGGTCTACCCCAATTCACCGGTGGTTGTCCCATCCCGGGTCAACCTCCTGCTGGACCTGCGCAGCGCCGACGAGTCAGTCCTGGCCGAAGCAGACGCCCTGCTCCATGAACGGATACCGGCGATTGAGCGGGCAGCCAACATCTCGGTGGAACGGAACCACTCCCACTCCTGGCCGGTCACGCCATATCAGACCGAAGGGGTGGAGCTCGCAGCCAAGGTCGCCGCGGACCTGGGCCTCTCCAGCAAGCAGGTCATGACCCTCGCCGGGCACGATTCGATCAACATGAAGGACCTCGTCCCCACCGTGATGCTCTTCGTCCCAAGTGTGGACGGAATCTCCCACAACGAACACGAATACACCACTGACGAGGACATCGTCGCGGGCCTCGCCATGCTCACCGAAGTAGTCAACCGGCTCTGCAACGGGGTCCTCGAGGCCTAAGATCACGAGCCGATTGGGGCAAAGGGAACCTACGAAACCAAATGGGTCCTTGAGGTCCTCGGAACTCGCTATCAGGTCAATGTACTCTGATGGTGAGGCTCCCAGCTCATCCAGTGGGTAGTTCCAAGCACCAGGGCCCGGCCACCTCGGCCGTTCTGCCATAGGCAATCGCTTACTCGCGTCGGCTTGGTCAGTGGCTTAGATCCATTTCGGAGCCGCAGGCGCGTCGTGCAGCGCTGCACTCTTGCGGACAGCGGTGACGCCGGAGCCGCGGCCCGCGGCCCATTCGACGACGGCGGCCAGGGGCCCGCTGATGACCGTCGGGTTCGCAGCTCTGGTGTCACCGAACGCCAGGTCCGTGCCGGTGACTTTGACGAGCAGTCCCTGGTCCATGCCGCGGGTGTGCCAGGCGCCGGTGATGTCCGTGAGCAGACGTTCGAGGACAGGCGCCGGGATGTCATTGAACGTGGCACCGTTGTCCAGGTCCACGGCGTGCATCCAGACCTCGCGGGTGCGCATCCACACCGTTTCCTCAGCCGGGACGGTCCGTCCCTGGACGGTTTTAACCTTGTGGTGCCAGGCGTCGGCGGGCAGGTCGCGCCATTCGACGTTCAGGTGCACTGCGGAGTGATCGAAGAGGTGCCGCAGGGCGATGGGGGACAGGGTCGCGCCGAACTCAATCTCGTGGTTGCGCGCCTCGGGAGAGGAGTACATCGGGGTTTCCACTCCCGTCGCGGCCCACTCGATCAGCCGGGCGATCGCACGGGCATTGTAGCCAACGTGGGCGACGATGTGTCGACGGGTCCATCCCGGCAGCAGCGAGCCGCCGTCCAGTTCCGCGTCTGTCAGCTCGTTGAGCTTACGGGCGAAGAATGCGGTGCCCCGCCGCGCCTGCAGGAGTTGTTCCTGCAGGCGCGGGTCCTTCGTCTGGTCGTGGCGGGCAACCATCAGGCTTCCTTGAGCACACGGTTCTTCAGCTGGCCCAGGCCTTCGATGGTGGTGACCAGGACCTGGCCTTCCTGCAGGTAGCGCTTGGGGTCTTGGGCGTGGCCGACGCCGCCGGGGGTGCCGGTGGCGATCACGTCGCCGGGCTTGAGAGTGATGATGGTGGAGATGTAGGACACGAGGAATTCGGGGGTGAACACCAGGTCCGAGGTGGGGGTGCTCTGCTGGATTTCGCCGTCCACCGCGGAGGTCATCAGGGGTCCCGTAGTGAATTCGTCCTTGGTGACCAGGGCGGGGCCGAACGGGGTGGACTTCTCCCAAGTCTTGCCCTGCAGCCACTGGATGGTGCGGAACTGGTAGTCCCGCATGCTGACGTCATTCAGCACGGCGTAGCCAGCAATGTGGTCCGCGGCGTCGGCTTCGCTGATCCGGCGGCCGGTCTTGCCGATGACGACGGCGAGTTCGGCCTCCCAGTCAACGGCGTCCGACTCCTGCGGCAGGGACAGATCGTCGTTGGGGCCGATCAGGGATTCCGCGTACTTGGCGAACAGGGTGGGGTATTCGGGGACTTCCCGCCCCATCTCCTTGATGTGGTTGCGATAGTTGTGGCCCACGCAGATGATCTTCCCCGGGGAAGGCACGACGGCGGCAAGGTCGGCGCCGTCGAGGGCGTGCGTTGCGCCGTTGGCTTCCTTGGCCGCGGTTTCCCAGGCGGGGTCCTGCAGCAGGGCGCCGACGTCGGCGAACCCGGGGATCTCGGTGAGGGTATCGCCGTCCTGGCGGACCGCCGTCGTGCCCTGTCCGTTGCCGGTGCGGAGGGTGAGGAGTTTCATTACTTGGTGCGTCCTTCGATGTAGGTGCGGTTGAAGTTTAGGCGCTCAAAGATGGGGGCATCGCTGAAGCGGAAGAGATCAAATCCGGTGTCGGCCTGCAGTGACCAGGCGGCCCAGGACGGGACAACGAAGAGGTCGCCCTTGGCCAGCCGCTTCGTTTCACCGTTGAGGACCACGGTGCCGGTGCCCTCGAAGGCCTGCCACACGCTGGAGCCCACCTCGTGAACGGTATCCGTGGTGGCAGCGGCGCGGAGGCGGTGGAACTCAGCACGGATGGTGGGCATCACGTCCCCGCCGGTGGTGGGGTTGGTGAACCGGATCGCGGCGTGGCCCTGGGAGACCGTAGCGGGGTGCCCCTCGTCTTCGAGGAGCAGCTGCTCGCGCAGGGCGGCGTCAGTGTACTTCCACCGGTACGCGGCGATGGGGGAGCTGGTGGTGTCATCGAGTCCGGAGAGCGGGCGCAGGCCGGGGTGGGCCCAGAGCCGCTCTGAGCGGGAGATGTCCGGGGTGGCCTCGTCGGTGACGCGCTCGGTGCCGAACTCGAAGAACCCGGCGTCGGCGTAGTGCACAAACGGGATGTCCAGCCCATCGATCCAGGCCATGGGTTGATCGGTGTCGTTGTGGTGGCCGTGGAAGTTCCAGCCCGGCGTCAGTAGGAAGTCGCCCCTGGACATCCGGACCGGGTCGCCGTTTACGACGGTCCACACGCCCTCGCCCTCCACCACGAAGCGGAACGCGTTCTGTGAGTGGCGGTGTTCCGGAGCGGTTTCGCGGGCGCCGAGGTACTGGATCGCCGCCCACAGTGTCGGAGTGGCATACGGGGTGCCGGCCAGGCCGGGGTTGGCCAGGGCAATGGCGCGGCGTTCCCCGCCGCGGCCCACGGGTACCAGGCCACCGGCGCGGGCAGCCAGGGGGTAGAGGTCGTTCCACCGCCACACATGCGGCACCGCCTTGGGCGATGGGACCATGGGCATCATGTCGCCAATCTCGGTCCACAGCGGGATCAGGTTCTCTTTGTTGAAGTCCCGGTAGAGCTGCTCCAGCTGGGCAGCCTCCTCCGCCGTGGGCTCCGGCAGGGCGTGGCTGGCAGCAACTGACTCATGCGTGATGTTCTCAGTCATGGCAATCCTCTACTTAGAGTGGGCGCTGGCAGTAGCCAGCCGTTCTGCTATGTCGGCACGGAGCTCTTTTTTGTTGACCTTGCCGACCTTTGTGGCAGGGAGCTCGTCGACGACCACCAAGCGCTCGGGAATTTTGAATGCAGCAACGCCGGTTTCGCGGAACATCTTTTGAATCTGTTCAAGTGTTACCTCCGTGCCCGGTTTCACGGTGATGTAGAGGCAGAGTTTCTCACCGAGCACCGGATCGGGCATAGCGACAGCTGCCGCCATGGTGATGTCCTCGATGCGGTATACGAGGCTTTCGATTTCCTCGGCCGATATTTTTTCTCCGCCACGGTTGATCATGTCTTTGTCACGGCCCTGGACGATGAGGTTTCCATCCGGCCGGCGTTCCACGATGTCGCCGCTAGCGTACCAGCCGTCCGGGGTGAAGGCTCGGGCGTTTGCTTCAGGGGCGCGGTAGTAGCCGCGGGGTGTGTAGGGGCCGCGAGTCAGGATGGCTCCGGGCACGCCGTCGGGGAGATCATTTCCAGCTTCATCCACGATTCGGATTTCGTCGGCTTCGGATACGGGTCGCCCTTGCGTTGTGCAGATGACGTCTTCGGGGTCGTCCAGCCGGGTGGTGTTGATAAGCCCTTCGGCCATGCCGAAGACCTGCTGAAGCGTCGCGCCCAGTACCGGTTTCACCTTCCGCGCAATTTCGTCAGGCAGTCGCGAACCACCAACCTGGATGACTTGCAGGTTGGCCAGCTGGTTGCCACCTGTTTTCTCCTGGTACTCAATCCACCGTTGGGCAACGGCCGGGACTGCCGCCGAAAGGGTGACGCCTTCCCGTTCAATTGCTGCGAAAGCCTTGCGCGGTTCGGGGCTGGGCAACATGACTACGGTGCCACCGGCGAAGAGTGTGCCCAATATCCCGGGGCAGGCGAGCGGAAAGTTGTGGCTGGCCGGCAGGGTACCCAGATAAACGCTGTTCTCGGTGACGTTCGTTGGTGCGGACGTCGCCCTGATGTTGTAGGCATAGTCGTTGTGGGTCCGGGCGATGAGCTTAGGGAGGCCCGTGGTGCCTCCTGAGAGGAGAAACAGGGCAGCTGCATCGGCGGACGGTGCCGCTGCATCCAGCCGAGCACGGGCACCGGCAGTATCCTTCCCGGGTGCAAGTATCTCTTCCACGCGAATGTTGAGGGGGTTGGCGCCGCCGGACACGAGGATCAGCTCAAGGGAAGGAATTGACGAAGCGAGTTCCTCGGCCAGGGCCTGGTGGTCGAAATCCTTGATCACGTCAGGCACCGCGATCGCACGGGATTCAGAGTGTTCAGTGAGGAAGGACAGCTCGTACTTTCTGTGTGCCGGCAGTGCCATGACGGGGACGATGCCTGCGCGGAAGCAGGCCAGCGTGAGCACGGCGAATTGCCAGCCGTTGGGCAACTGGACCATGAGGCGGTCGTCCGCTTTGAGGCCGAGTTGGAGGAGGCGTTCGGCGGTGGCGTCCATCCGGTTGGCAAGCTCGGCGTAGGTCATCCGGACGTCGCCGTCTACCAGGGCGAGCTTGTCAGGAAGCCTGTCGGCTGACTCGAGGACATAGCTGCCTAGGGAGCGGTCCTCCCAGTAGCCCTTTCGGCGGAATTCTGCAGCGAGGTCTGCTGGCCAGGGGACAGTGCCTTCACTGGTGTGGCTGGTCATTGAATGTCCTCCTCGACATTGATAACTACTGCATCCAACGCCAGGAGCCCGTTGTGGGTCAGGCGGAGGGGATTGATTTCGATTTCCGCGATTGCCTGGTTGGATACGAGTGCATCGCCGAGCCTGACCAAGAGATCAGCCAGTTCGGCCGTGTCCAGCATCGGGCCGGAGCGGAAGCCATACAGGAGTTCGCGTGCC
The DNA here is from genome assembly GCF_042791415.1 of Arthrobacter sp. NPDC056691. Classification (NCBI taxonomy): domain Bacteria; kingdom Bacillati; phylum Actinomycetota; class Actinomycetes; order Micrococcales; family Micrococcaceae; genus Arthrobacter; species Arthrobacter sp. NPDC056691. Next base: position 21,910 of record NZ_JBHTXX010000039.1, on the reverse strand, counting down.
TGCAGCTCGGCGGGCATGCTTTCGGCTGCCCGTAGTGCAAGCGGCGCGGTTCGGATGGAGATATCCGCGAAGACTTCGGCAGCGGTGCCGCCCAGCCCCAGAACCACGATCCGTCCGAAAACCGGATCGCGGCGGACGCCCACGACAAGGTCGACCCCGGACGGCACCATCGCCTCTACCAGGAACTCGCGGGCGCCGGCGGCTTCGAGTCCTGCCAAGGCCCGGTCCATGTCTTCAAGGGTCCTGACGCCAAGGTGAACGCCACCAATTTCCGTTTTGTGCAGGACGGTTGCGTCGAGCAGCTTGACTGCGACGGGATCGCCGAGCTCCGCCAGCGCCGCATGGGCAGCGTCGCGGGTGCTGCAGACGCGCCGCTCGGGGGTGGAAATGCCAAGCGCACCGAGAAGTTCCTTGGACCGGTTCTCATCCCATGGGCCTTCTACATCCGGCCATGCTGTGGCGCCCTGAGAAGTTTGGGCCCTCTGGAATTGACCTCGGGCATCGTTCACTAGGGCGGCGATACCGTGGGCCAACGAGGTGGGCCCTGAAATCAGTGGAAGGTCGTGCTGACGCGCAGACTTGCGGGCTCGCTCCAGGTCGCCTTCGGGGCCGTCCACGCCGACGAGGAATGGCATAGTCTCGGCCACACCGGAGGTAGCCACGGCCAGCGGGAGGTCGGTTACTGGTTCTGTCAGGCCGTAAAGCGCCACGAGGTCGATCGCCGGGTCCTGTGCCACTGCGGCGACGATTTGCTCGTAGCCTGGGCCGGGGCGGCCGGTGTCAACGGGGTTGGCCTGAAACGTCAGCGGCGGGAGCAGTGCGCCGATGGTGTCCTGGCTGCTCTGTGCAAGGCGGGGGAGGGCCACGCCTGCGCTGTGCAGGGCATCAGCGATCAGCAAGCCAGGCCCGGCCTGGCCGGTGATAAGGCCCACCCCGGGGTCCGCGGATGATGCGAGCCGGCGACCTGCCAGGGCCGTAACGGCCGCAACCAGTTGGTTCTCGTCGTCCACGATCACCGCGCCCGCCTGCTGAAGGACGGATCGAGTGGTGCGCCAAGACGTGGCCAACGCCCCGGTGTGGGACTGGGCAAACTCGGACACATCATTGCGCCCCACAACCAAAGCAACAACAGGCTTGACGGCGCTCAGGCGGGAAACGGCGTCAATCAGGGCAGGACCGTCCGAAACAGTTTCCAGATGCAGGGCAACAGCCTTGGTCTGATCATCGGTGATGAGATAGTCCAAGACATCAGGCGCGGTAATGTCCGCTCCGGCGCCGACACCGACGGCCAGGCTGACGCCCGCCCCGGATCGCTGCATATGGAACGCCAGCACATGGTTGACGCCTCCGCTGGCTGCGACGACGGCAACCGAACCCGGCTCCAGCTCGGCGACACCTGGGACGAAGCTGGCGCGGAGAGTGCGGTGGGGAACGAAGAAGCCGGAGGTGTTTGGGCCAAGCAGCCGGATGCCGGTCTCCCGGACAGCGGCCTCGACCTGTGAGGCGTATTCGATGCCGGGACCGCCGGCTTCTGCAAAACCGCCGGCGCAGACCAACGCTGCTTTGGCACCGTTCGCGGCGCTGTCCCTGAGAGCCTGTGCGGTGGCAGCAGCCGGGACACACAACACGGCGAGATCAGGGCCGCCGGGAATGGCAGCCGCGGCCGCGGCAATGCTGGTGTGCATCCCTTTTTCACCCCGGCTGTTGACCAGCTCCACGGGGGCCGGGTAGCTGGACAGGGACTGCGCCATGACGGCGCCGAGCTTTTCGGGGCTCGACGACGCCCCGACCACGATGATGCCGCGGGGTGCAAAGAGCGAGGCAAGGTTATGCATTCGACGCCTCCGGGCCGGCTGCAACAACGGCGTCAGCACGGCCGGAAAGGACCAAGGTCAGAATCGACGCCGGGCCCCGGTCATCCACGATGACGCTGGTCAGACCACGTCCGAGTCGAGCCTCTTCGGAAAGCATGATCCGCGTAAACGGACTGCCGCCCCGGATCACCACAGCGGCTGCCTTTCCCGGAAGCTGCTCGAGTGCAGCCTGCAGACCTTCCTCATGGTCCGGTGCCGTGAGGAGGAGACCGGTGCTTGCATTCGCATCAGCTGGATCTGTCACCAACGGCAGGCTGCCGTCGTCGTCCTTCAATTCGAACGTACCGCCCTCTTGGATCAGGGACAGCAAACGTCCCTTGAACTTGGCGGAACCCGTCACCAGAGGCGTCTCCAGTGGAGCATTGCCATGGCGGGTGGCCCAATCCTGTTCCGCCCTCTCAACCAGACCGGGATCGCGCTGGCGGATCTTGTCGATGTCGATGCTGCGGGTGAAGAAGTGGAACGTAAACTGGGTCGGCTCAAAGGCGTCGTAGTATCGGCCGAAGTGTTCCCACCAGCTGAGCCCGCCGCGGGCCTGGTTCTGGATCTTGGCGACCTGCGGCTGGCGTTCGGCTTCATAGCTAGTGAACGCAGTCTCGAGGTCGTCCTGGTTCGCTGCCACTTCACGGACCAGAGTAATGGCGTCTTCCATTGCCATCTTGGTGCCGGAGCCCACGGAGAAGTGCGCGGTGTGAACGGCATCGCCGAGAAGGACCACGTTGCCCTTGTGCCAGGAACGGGTGCGGCGGGTACGGAAGTTCGCCCAGCGGGAACTGTTGGCCACTAGCGGTTCACCGTCGATGTCCTCAGCAAAGAGCTTTTCCAGGAACCGCTGGGTCTTCAGATCCGAAGGACCGGGGGGCTGGCTGACATCGAATTCGTCCAGCCCGGCTTTGCGCCATGTTTCCTCGTCGGTTTCGACAATGAAGGTGCTCAGGTTTTCACTGACGGGGTAGCCATGGACGGCGAAGTTACCGAACTCGCTCTTCCGGTGCAGGAAGGTCATGCCCTTGAAAAGGTGCGTGGTGCCGAACCAGATGAACTTGGCAGTTGCCGTTTCCGCCGTGTGGCCCAGGCTTTCGCCGAGCTGTACTCGGGTCGAGGAGTTGGCTCCGTCGGCGCCGACGATTAGATCAAAACTGTCGAGCTGTGACAGGTCCGGCACGTATTGTCCAAACCGCATGTCGACACCCGCTTCCGCTGCACGTGCCTGCATCAGTTGCAGGAGCGTCTTCCGGTAAATGGCTGCCATGCCGTTTCCGGAGAACGACTTCTTTTCACCTTTGAGCCGGACTTCGATGTCGTTCCAGTGTGTCCCGTGGTCGCGAAGCCCGTCCCGGACCACCGGGTCGGCGTCATTGATCCGGTTCAGGGTCGCATCCGAGAAGACCACACCGAAGCCGAACGCGTCCGTGGCCTGATTGCGTTCGAACAGCACGACCTCGGCGTCCGGAACGGTCTGCTTGAACAGGGTTGAGAAGAACAGTCCGCCAGGACCGCCGCCAATGCAGGCTACGCGAAGTGCCATCAATGTCACCTTCGAAAAGATTGGATTCAGTGCGAGAAGACTCACCGCCAGTATGTGACTAATCTCTGTTGAACGTCAACTATTTGTTACATTTCATCTTACGCGATGGGCTGCTGCTACCTCCTGGCCATGCCTTAGCGGCTCGCCGAGGATGCTCGACACGTAGTCGGTGGCGGCTGGCCCCAGTTGGCGGTGCACGGCGCCAAAGAGTCCATAGGCCTCGCGGCTAGGCCAGTCCTGGGGCTCCAACTCCCGGGGCAGGTAGGGGTCGCGGAAGAGGAACCGCCTGTAATCGCCAATGAGGTGCATGCGCTCAATGAGTGCAGTTCGGCCGCCGTTATCGGCATTGGGTCCCCTCTCATTGAGTGGGGCGTAGGTCTGGAGGAACTGCTCATAATCCTTACCCAACTGATCTAAATCCCAGCACCGCGCGGCAAGGTCCCTGTCCTCACGGGCATCTCCTGTTCCGCACCAGAGGGCATCCACTTTTGCGAGCGGATTCTCATCAGCAATCTGCCGGACCTCGGCCATGAGGTCATGCGGGCTAAGCCAAGTGGATGGTGAGAGTTGGCCAAAGCCGTGCCACGAGAGTTGCTTTCGCAATTTCTCACGGACTGCGCGTTCGGATTCAGGAACCTGATAGATGGCCATGGTCCACCGGCCACCCCACACCTCATCCCGTCGGCTGAAGATTCGCTCACGCCCATCATCGAGAATTTCCAGCATGTAAGGGGTGAGGGAGTACACCGTTTCGCGCCCGATTCGCCGGGTGGTGAACCACCCCTCCTTGCGCAGGCGTGAAAGGTTTACGCGCACCGTGGCAGGCTCGACGTCGAAAACGGCCAGCAGTGCGGTGATATCTCCCAACTTGACCTCGCTGCCGGCATACCGAAGATAATCTCCGAAAAGGTCCAAGATGAGTGCTCTGGGTTTCCACTGCACGGGACTCTCCAAGTCTTTGCGCCGGACCCTGCCGGCGGCCTCGAGTAACGTGTAACAAGTATAGGTACGGGCAACGCGCTCACGTTACGACTCTGAATCAAGGTCATGACAGCTGCGGCATTCCCATCGGAAGCATGAAACCAGTGCCACCACGAGCGTCGGGCCCCTGTCTACGGTGCTGAAACATGCAGGGTTGTCGTAAAGCAAGGGAAGACGCCATAGGCATCGTGCAGAGAATGACCCTCAGGCCACGACACAAGAACGCGAGATTTGTGTAGGCGCAAGCACGGCTGTGCACCCTGGATGATCTCGCTGGGGGGAGCCGAGCTGTACACACTCTCATCCGCTTCAGTTCGTTTCCCGGGGCCCGGCGTCCGAGTGCCGCATAGAGGAAGGATCCCCCCTGGGTGTCAGGCAGCAAGTCCTGCGTGCTCATTTTGGACGGAGGGCCCAAGAGGCAATGGCGCAAAAGGTTCAGTAAGTGTCGACACCTTGATGAAGTTGTCGGTATATTTCGTGTGTGGTGCGGGTCACCCGACCCGCCACCACCACTTGCACGGCACCTCTAACAATGGAGTGAGGAAAATGATCGAAGTTAGTCGCAGCATTCCGGTCAACAACGGGACCACGCCAACCTTGACCATTGACGACGTCTGGGCGGGCTTGGTTGAAAAGGCCGAAAACCCTTTGCTGTACGTTGCCAGCATTACTGAGTGCACCGTCACCGAGAGTTTCGAAGGGGGCCTCGTGCGCGAGATCGTGCACGCGGGACAGCCGGTTCGGGAAGTGGTGACGTTCTATCCAAAGCAGCGCGTGCACTTCGTCCGGACTCATGGCAGCGCCCGCGGCACCATCGATAATGAGATAGGCGTTGGCGAAAACGGCAATCCTGTCCTGACTTTCACCTTCCGCATCGCTATAGACGGGGTGGAAGCCGGGAGTGTGCAGGAGCGGCAGTTTGCCGACCGCATGGAAGAGGACTATCTGGACGCCGTCCGTTCTACGCTCCAGGGCGTGCGGAATCGCGTTACTCGCTCAGCCGAAGCCACTGCCTGACGAGCGGCCAAATCCGAACCGGAACAACTCGTCGAGGAATAGCAACGGCAGTACGGTCCGTCCCGGTGGCGACTCCTCGCCGAATCGGTCCGGGTGACGCCTGAAGTCCTGCTGGCCCGTTGCGAGTGGGGCAAGTTGAAAAGCGCATCGGAACCCCTGACTGGTAGATCGGGACCGGGAGCGGCTTCATCCTTTGTAGTTCTCCGGGGTCAGGGTGTCCCCTGCTGCCACATAGGTTTGGGCGCCGGGAACACGATCGGTGTTTTGGGCACTGACAGCGAGCCAGTGGCCGTCGGCCTGGCGGCTGAGGGTGAAGCTGAGCACGCCGGACCGGTCGCCGGCCGTTTCGCCGCTCGGGGTGATCTGTCCGGTGAGGGTCCATGCCGCGTGGACAACGGCGGCGTCGGGGCCCAACTCCCGCGTGGTGACCTCGTTTAGGGTCATGAGGGTATGGGGAAACATGTGGCGGAAGCCGTAGGCGTGGTTTTCCCGGATTTGGGAGCGCGTTCTCCACCACAGCCCGACAACGTTGACGAAATCGGCGTCCTTGGTGAAGAGTTCCGAGAGGAGCCCGGCGTCTGTGGCGTTCCAGGCTGCGGCGAAGCCGGCGGCGATTTCCTCGGGCGAGGCAATCATGGCCGCGGCCAAGCGTGCGGAGGCGCACCTGCACCGGGCCTGCGTGTTCGGCAATGGCGGCTGGTCCAGTGTCGCTGCATTGTGTGCAGTCCTTCTAACGTGATGGCGTGATGCTGCGCGGGTTCGAGTAGGACTATTCAGGGCGGTGTTTCGAGTGGGGCGAGGAGGTAGGCCAGGGACCGTTCCAGCCGGGTGCGGTCCATCCCCGCGCGCACGGTGAGTTGGAAGCCGGAGAATGCGGTGACCAGAGCACTGGCCGCGGCCCGGGCGTCGATGGCGGCGGGTACAGTTCCTGTGTCTTGGCCGGCGCGGAGGTGGTTGGTGAAGGCATCCTCCAGCAGTTGGTGGTCCTCGGCAACCCTTGTGCACACGGCCGGGTCTGATTGGGCCAGTTCGGCGGCCTGGTTGGTGCTCATGCATCCGAAACGTTGCCAGTCGTTGGATCCCGTTCCGATGACCTCTTCGAAGAATGCCCGGATTCCGTGCGGGGCCGGGTGGTCGGCGAGGACCCGTGCCATGTTTTCGGCCCGGCGGGAGCGGTAGAGGTCGTAGGTCGCCACGAAGAGGGCGTGCTTGTCACCGAACCCGGCGTAAAGGCTGCTCTTGCTCAGCCCGGTGACCTTCAACAGGTCTGCCATGGATGTCGCTTCGTAGCCGTGCTCCCAGAACGCGCCCATGGCGTTCTGCAGGACGGAGTCCCTGTCGAACTCCCGTTGGCGTGCCATGCGAATTGCTCCTCATTATTGCGGACCTGATGGTCTTTGGAATCCCACCGTACCAATAGCCGGGTTCATGAAACTCAATGTGCCCGGCTTGCCCCGACCGCTCGAGGAGCGGCCGGGGCTGTCGTTTAGGGGCAGGCCTGTGAGGGCAGGTCAGGCGTTCGTTGACACGCGGGCGGCTGCGGCGAAGCTTGCAGTGAGATTGCCGTAGAAGTGCAGGTGGGTGCCCATGATCCGGCCAAGCTCCTGGCCCTTATCGGCGCGCCAGTCGCCCTGCAGTTCCGCGGCCACCGCGACCCAGGTCATCGGCTCGACCCCGGCCTTGACCATTCGGGCAACGGCGATCTCCTGGACCAGCTTGTTCCAAGTGCCCGAGGCGTCGATGACAGCGTAGACTTCGTAGCCAGCTGCCAGGGCTGCCAGGGCTGCCAGAGCTACGCACACGTCCGTGGAGACTCCCGCGATGATGAGCTTTTTGCGGCCGGTGGCCTCCACGGCGGCGACGAACTCGGCGTTGTCCCAGGCATTGATTTCGCCCGGGCGCCTGATTACCGGGGCGCCGGGAAGGTTCTCGGCGACGACGGGCAGGACCGGGCCGTTCGGGCCATCCTCGGCGGAGGTGGTGATCACAGCGGGCAGTTCATAGGCCTTCGCCAGCTCGGCTAAAGCAGTGACGGCGGTCAGGTACTCCGGGTAGGACTGATCTTGCACGCCGTTTGACAGCCCAGTCTGGTGGTCGATGAACAGGATGGCGGCGTTGTCGGCGTTGAGTCGTTCGTAGCTCATGGTGGCATTCCTTCGGTAATCAAGATAACTGGACTGATTGGTCCTGAAATAACAATACCACTATCGGGACCGATTGGTCCAATATGTTTTTGGGGTTTACGGTGGTGCCATGATCTACGTTTCGAATGTCCTGCCATCGAACAACAACCACGAACTTCCCCTCACGCGGGCCCAGCTCTGGGACGGGCTGGTTATAAGGGCAGCAACGCCCTGCCGTTCTTAGCGGCGATGCCGAATTCGACCGCGAGATTGTGGCGCGGGGAGCCGACACCGAACGCATCACCCTGCAGGAGCCCAGGCGCGTGGTCTTCACCCGGACCGCGGGGCGCCGTGCTCGGCACGATCGCGAACGAGATCGAGGACACCGACGAGGACCTCAGGCTCCGCTTCAGCTTCGTCCTCATCGTCCTTGACCTCGAACCCGGGTCCGCCAAAGAGCAGGCTTACGCGGACGGCATGAACACCGACTACCTCAAGGCCATCGAATCGACTATCGGCGCGGTGCGCCAGACGGCACAGAGTGCCACTGCGAACTGATCCGTCATAGCCCGGGCCGATGCCTGACCGGAGGATGGCCCGCACCTAACGCGTACATCCGACGCCCAAGGGTAGGCCCCTTCCAATGATCTGGCGGCATCCCGCCAACAAAGAAACGAACTGAAAGCGAGATTCACATGTCACCGAATGCAACCGGACGCTTGGCCGGCAAGCGCGTACTCATTACCGGCACCGGGGGAGGCCAGGGCGAAGCGGCACAGCGGATTTTTGCACGGGAAGGTGCGACCGTTGTCGGCTGCGACCTCAAGCCCGGCTCCGCCGAAGCGACCGCCGAGGGGCTGCGCAGCGAGGGATTCGACGTCTGGGGAACTACGGTGGATCTCACCAACCCCGAGCAGGCCGGGGACTGGGTACGTGAGGGCGCGGCGCGCATGGGCGGCCTCGATGTCCTCTACAATAACGCCGCTGGTGCAGGCTTCGCTCCGTTCGAGAAGATGACGTACTCGCTCTGGCGGCACGTAATGAACGTCGAACTCGACCTCGTCTTCCACACCACCAGCGCAGCTTGGCCGCTCCTCCTGGACGGCGGTGGCTCCCTGATCAACATTGGCTCCTACTCCGCCCTACGCGGCATCGAACCCCTGGCACAGGTCGCCCACGCCGCTGCCAAAGGCGGCATCATCTCGATGACGCGCGCCCTCGCCGCGGAAGGCGCCTCCCGCGGCGTCCGCGCGAACTCCATCTCCCCCGGCTTCATCAGCACCCCCGCTACCGACAGGGCCGTTGACGCCGAAGGCAGGGCCTGGCAGATCAGCAATGCCCTCCTCCAGCGCGCCGGCACGGGAGAAGACATCGCCTACATGGCCCTTTACCTGGCATCGGACGAATCCAGCTGGATCACCGGCCAGAACTACAGCGTCGACGGAGGCGCCACAGCCGGCTGGCGCGACGACACCGAAACCGCGCGCCTCAACGCACCTAAGTTGTAGGCCGAACGCAGGAACCAACCGTTCAACGCGGGCCCGCGACCATCCCGGACGGGCCCGCGAAGGCACAGCTGCGCCGTCGCAACCGGACGGTGTGGCACTGGTAAGAAGCGTGCCGAGGCTGCTGCTCGTCCACAGCCACCCGAGCAGGGCGCACGAGCGGCGCCTTCGCCGTACGCTCCTTCGCCCGAGCCGAGCATCGCGCCGGAATACACCTGCCCGATAACAGAAACCACAGGGCATGTGCTTATTCCGGGTTCCCAGTCTCAACAAGGGAAAGCCGGGAGGGATCCTTTCCACGTGATGACGATCGAAACAATTTCATGAAACTCAACAAGGCCGCCCGTCGGTGACCGAGCCGCAACAGTAAGGACAACCACCATGACGGCCGCTTTCGAGCCCTGCGAACTGGGCAGGACGCCCTTGAAGAACCGGATCGCGAGGGCGCGATGACACGCAGTCGCGCGACCGCGCCCCATGCACGGCCCCGCTGAACAGGCCATTGTCGGACTTGGTGCACAGGCGTTCATCCGTCCGCGTTCCCAGGTCGCACGTGCCGAACTCGAGTCCTACTTTGGCGGAACCCCGCGTTTCGGCGGTCTGTCCGACGGAGAGTGCAGCGCCCAGACGCATTTGGCCGTCGGCAGCCTGGGCTCCGTTGAGTTCGCGGGAAGAACGCGGTACCCCGGCACGCCTGCAGGAGGTCCTCCTGCAGGCGTGCCTCGGTGGTTTGTCGGGGGACCCGCAGGGGAATGGTTGGTGCATCACGGAGGTCCGTCAGCGCCCCGTGAATCTTCGTCGAGAGAGGGACATTTCCGCCCCTCTCTTTGACCCAGGGATGACGACTGCCTGTATTCCAGTGAGCGGGACCACAGGTTGACTTTGCAGCAAAGTGTATGCACTCTAGAGACTAGTCGTGACGGACGACGCATATACGGAGCAATGAAGCTGGAGTAGAAATGTCTTCTATTTGGAGTTTGGTGGCCTGCTGGCCGAATGATGGCGAGGGAACAACCTTCGTCGGTGTTTTGGACTCGACCGGGAAAGTATGGCGACACCCGGCACTCGCGGCCTACGCCGACGTAACGGCTGTGTTGAGCGACTGGTCGACTCTCGAACCGGCTCTTCGCGAACTGCGACCGGCCGATGGATATCCCGCCGAGGAAGCACGCCTTTTGGCGCCGCTGCCCTCGCCCGGCAAGCTGATCTGCGCCGGGGCGAACTACCGCAGTCATCTACAGGAAATGCTTGGCTCGGGGGACGTGCCTGCTGGATTCGAACCCTTCTTCTTCCTGCTGCCCTCAACGTCGATCATCGGGTCCGACGAGGCGATCACCATTCCGGAGGACGCGTCAGCGCGTGTCGACTGGGAGGCCGAACTGGGCGTGGTCATCGGCCGGGAAGCCAAAGACGTGTCAGTCGAGGAGGCTCTGAGCGTAGTGGCCGGCTACACGATCGTCAATGACATCTCCTCGCGTGGCTACCATCGTGTAGCCGACCCCCTGGCTCCTCCTTTCGCGTTTGACTGGCTCCGATCAAAGGGCCGCGATACATTCACTCCAATCGGACCGAGTGTCACGCCGTCATGGTTCATCCCGGATCCGCAGTCACTTCCTGTGCAACTGCGCCGAAATGGTGTCATCGAACAGGACGGCAACACCTTGGACATGATCTTCGGAGTCGCTCAACTCATTGCAAGCGCCAGCTCCATCATGACGCTGAAGCCCGGCGATGTGCTTGCGACGGGTACGCCCGCTGGCGTGGGCGCCGGTCAGGGCAAGGGGGAGTTCCTGCGAGTCGGAGATACGCTCGAAGTGGCAATCGGACCTTTGGGCACTCTCCGCAATGAAGTCCAGGGGGAGAACCTTCGGGCGGATGCTACCGCGGCTGCACCTGGCGGGGCGGCCCGCGCATGACCGACACAACAGAGATTGATCCCACGAAAACCGAAGTGGCCCCGCTGTTTGAGCCGTTGGAGCTTGGGCCCAGGACCGCGCATAACCGCATCATGCAGGCGCCGATGTCGGTCTCGTACGGCCACGCGGACGGTTCGGTAAGCGCGAAGGAAATTGAGCACTACGGCCGGCGCGCACAAGGCGGCGTCGGTGTTGTTTTCACCGAGAACTTCGCAGTAAACCTGGCCGGACGGCAGATGCCGCTGCAGACAGTCATCAGTGAGGAGCACCTCCCCGGCCTGCGCAAGCTCGCCGACGAGGTCCACGGACACGGATCGCTGGCCGTGGTGCAGATCGTGCACTCCGGGCGGTACGCAGGTCCCTGGGATGAGTACGAGAGCAGGCGGCGGCTTGCGCCGTCGGCGGTCCCCTTCGAACTCACACCGGGTCGGACCGTGACTCCCCAGGAAATGACCGAAGAGGAGATTGAAGAGTCCATCGAGGCGTTCGTTCACGCAGCCCAGATCTGTGAGCGTGCCGGGTTCGACGGCGTCGACGTGCACGCGGCGCAGGGCTTCCTGATCTCAGGATTCCTGTCGCCTCGGACCAATCACCGAACGGACCAGTGGGGAGGGAGTTTTGAGAACCGCGTGCGGTTTGCTTCTGAGGTCGTCCGGCGAATCACCGCCGGTACCGGGCAGGACTTCATCGTGGGCGTCCACCTGCTCAGCGATGAGCTCATCGAGGACGGCTGGACCATCGAAGACGCCGTACGGCTGGCGCCGCTCCTGGAGGCCGCGGGAGCACATTTTCTCTTTGCAATCCCTGCCACGTTCGAAACCCTCCGGCTTCCGGCGAACCAGGGTCTTATGAACCGGCAGGGCTACGCCATGGCTGATTCGAAGGCCCTCGCTGGTGCAGTGAGCATCCCGATCATCGCGAACGGGCGTCTCGGCGGCCCCGCGGACATGGTGAAGGCGCTGGTTGAAACCAACGTGTCCGCAGTGGCGTTGGCCCGGGCGATCTTCGTCGATCCCGACTGGCCGCGAAAGGTGGCAGCAGGCGCGAACGACTCAATTCGTGCATGTCCCTGTGATCCTCCCCGTTGTCTGCGCACCCAGCTGACCGGGTCCATTTGCGGACATTGGCCGACCTCGGCACAGGAGAGGGGACACCTTGGCTACGACGAGCGAACCCTCTGACTCCCGCCTCAACTGACGCTTGACTGGCCCTCATAACTGTATACACTTGAACGTATCGGAAAGTGGTTTGATGCCATCTTCCCCACACACTCACTCAATAGATCAGCGGCATTTCGGCAAAGGAGCCCCCGTGTCATCTGCTTCAGCAAGTCTGTCTTCGACAGACACCTCAGCCCCGCGGCATCCACGCCGCCTCGTCATTACCGTCCTGGCCCTGTGCTGGGCAACGGTCGTCGCCGATGGCTTTGATGTCGTGGTGTTCGGAGCGGTGGTGCCCTCACTTCTTCGGGACCCTTCACTTGGCCTCAACCCGGCGAGCGTCGGAGTCGTCGGTTCAATGGCTGTCCTGGGAATGTTTGTCGGATCGCTCCTGTCTGGGTCTCTGACAGACCGCTTCGGCCGCAAGCGCATGTTGGTCCTTTCGGTTATCTGGTTCTCGGTGTTCACGGGGCTGTGCGCTCTCGTACCCAGCGCCGAAATTCTCGGCCTGCTGCGTTTCATCGCCGGCGTCGCGCTCGGCGGCGTGATGCCGGCCGCCAGTGCACTGACTGCCGAATACTCTTCACCGAAACAGCGCAACCTCGTCTATGGCGTGATGTGGTCCGGATTCCCGTTGGGAGGTATTCTGGCCGCTCTTGCCGGGCTGGTTATCCTGCCAGCCTTCGGGTGGCGCGGGATGTTCCTGCTTGGCCTGCTGCCTTTTGTTCTGATCGTCCCCGCCGCCGTTGCCCTGCTACCCGAGTCCGCGGCGTTCCTGTTGGCCCGTGGCGAGCTTGCCAAGGCGAAGGCACTCGCGGTGCGTCATGGCTTCGTTCTTCCTGAAATCGGGCGTGACAGTGATGATGTTCCGGTTCGTGGCTCCGTGCGCGCCCTCTTCCAGGGCGGGCTGGCCCGCCTGACGGTCGTCTTCTGGATTACGAGCTTCCTGTGCCTGTTCATGATCTACGGTCTGAACACCTGGCTCCCGCAGATCATGCAGGCCGCCGGATATTCACTGGGATCCGCCTTGGGATTCCTTCTTGTTTACAACGTGGGCGCCATTCTGGGCCTGGTCGGGATCTCGTTCCTGGCTGATCGCTTCGAATCCCGGCCCGTGATCATCACCTCGTTCCTTGCAGCGGCTCTGTCACTGTTTCTCCTGAGCATTCCGTTCCCGACCATCGCGCTGTACGCCCTGCTGATTGTGGCGGGGGCAGCGGTGCTGGGCACCCAGGCATTCATCAACGCCTGGGTTTCGAAGGAATCTCCCACGGAGGTGCGGGGAACTGCGCTTGGATGGTCGCTCGGCATCGGGCGGCTCGGCTCCGTGCTCGCACCCACGGCCCTCGGTCTGCTGGTCGCCTCAGGAGGCGGTACAAGCTTGAATTTCTACGCCATTGCGGTGCCGGGAATCCTGGGCGCAGCCGTACTTCTTTTGTTCACTACAAGGCGGGGGAGTGCCAGCGGCGACACTGTATCGGAAACGAAACAGGACACACCCGTAACACCCGACGGGGCACCCACCTAAACCTGGTTATCGCCGCAATGGCGGAACCGCAACTACTTCAGCAACCTCTGCTGTCGTCAACTGACCCACCAAAAAGCGAAAAAAGTTAGGATCTGCTACATGGCTATCAAGCCTAGTTCCGCCGTCAATGTTACGAAGCTCGGGTACGTCGAGTTTGAGACACCGGACCTTGACCGGCTCACCGAGTACTACACAAACGTCCTTGACTTCGTCCCTGTCGAGAAGACGGCGGAGGAGGTGTTCCTCACCCCTTCGTTTGATCATCACTCCGTAGTGCTGCGTGCCAGCAAAGAGCACAAGGCGCGCACCGTCGTGGGCTACGAGATTGAAGAGGATCTTGCCGACGCTGAGCGCCGCATTCGAGACGCCGGCTACGAGGTTGAGCGTCGCAGCGGCATCGCTCCCTCTACCCCTGACGTCTTGGTAATCGCCGAGCCGCTGACGGGAACTCAGCTGCACCTTTATGACCAGCAAGCACGCAGTGAGGTGGCGCCCGGGGACAGTGTCCTGCGACCCACCAAGCTCGGGCATATTGCAGCGTTCACCCCGGACCTGGTGCCGACCCAGAGCTTCTACCAGGACCTGCTCGGGTTCAAGTGGTCGGACACCATCGGTGACTTCTTCGTCTTCCTGCGCTGCAACAGTGACCACCACGCAGCCAACTTCATGGCGTCAAAGAAGTTCGACGGCATGCACCACATCGCCTACGAAATGCGTGACCTCACCCACCTGCAGACAATGCTCGACCACATGGCCGCCCGGAACGTTCGCCTCGAGTGGGGACCGGGCAGGCACGGCGCCGGACACAATGTCTTCACGTACCACAAAGACCCTGACGGGAACACCATCGAGTTGTTCACTCAGCTCGATACCATCGCGGACGAATCGAAGGGGTACTTCGAACCGCGTCCTTGGCACAACGAATTCCCTCAGTTCCCGAAAACGTGGGAAGCCGACGTAATCGCGGCCAACAGCTGGGGTCCGATCAACCCGGCATTGCTCGAGCACTGAGACGTCAGCAGTTGTGAAGCACCAGAAGCAAACCTAGGGGTAGAAATGACTGATCTCATGAACACCGTTGCATCCTGGCCCACTGTCTCGGAGCACGTGCCGAAGACCATGAATGCCATGGTCTTCCGTGAATTCGGCGGCCCGGACGTGCTGCACATGGAGACCATGCCTGTGCCGGGCGTTAGGCCTGATGAGATTCTTGTTAAGGTTGGTGCAGTCAGCATCGGGCGCCTGCTCGACCTGGTTGCACGGTCCGGAAAGCACCCCTATGCGAGCTTCACATTCCCCCACATTCTCGGCGGAGACCATGCCGGAACTGTAGCAGCCGTCGGGGCTTCCGTTTCTGAATTCAAGCTGGGAGATCACGTAGCGGTGTTCCCGCTGGTAGTTCTCGGCGATGACGAATACACCCGTACAGGCCGCTCCGACCTCTCACCTAACGTGCAGATCATTGGCACTCACCGCCCAGGCGCCTACGCCGAATATGTCTCCGTGCCGGCGGCCAACGCATCAGTTGTGCCGGAGGGCGTCGCGCCCGAGCAGGCATCCGCGTTAGCGAGTGTCGGAGCGGTCGCTACAAACCAATTCGCCCGCGTTGGTGGCATCGGTGCCGGATCCCGGGTCGTGGTCCAGGGCGCAAGCAGCGCCCTGGGCCTGACAACGGCCCTGCTCGCCAAACACCTTGGTTGCGAGGTCGTGGTGAGCTCACGGCATGAAAGCAAGCGGAAGACCCTTCGGGAGCTTGGGTTTGAGCATGTGTTCGACGCCATCGACGATGACTTCAGTGACCGTGTCCGCGCTGCTTTCGGCGGGGGAGCGGACCTGATCGTGGACAATCTGGGGGCGCCGCTGGTCTGGGAACACGGATTCGATTCCTTGCGCCCGGGAGGGGCGATGGTGTCCTCAGGAGCCTTCCTCGGTCACACCGTTCCGCTCAACCTGCAGAAGCTCTATACCACCGGGATCCGAGTAGTGGGCGTTCGAACCGGTACGCCGGAATCGGTCGCAGAGCTTTGGCGGGAAGTGGGACGCGGTTTCCGTACCGTCAGGGACCGCAGTTTCCCGCTCCACGATGCCCCCGATGCGCACCGTTACGTCGAGCACGGAGACAACGTGGGCAAAGTGGTGCTGATTCCTTGAGCCAAAAACACCCAACCTTCGTATTCCCGACACTATTGAGCATGGAGTAGGTCATGAAAACCACTGAGCAGGAGAACACGCCTTCACAGGCCTGGACAGAGGATTCCGTCCTCGACGAATTGATCAGCGCAGAAAACGAGCGTCGGAGTACCGAGCGGTTCACGCTGACCTGGCAGGATCTGGACCTGGACACTGCATACCGAATCCAGGCCGAGGGCATCAGCCGCCGGACTGCGCACAGCGGAAAACGTATCGGCGTCAAACTCGGCTTGACCTCGTTCGCCAAGCAGAAGCAAATGGGCGTAGCTGCACCCATCACCGGCATCCTCACCGAGGACATGCACCTCTTTCCAGGTAACCCGATCCCGCTGTCCGAGCTCATCCATCCGAAGGTGGAGCCCGAGATCGTCTTTGTGCTTGGCGAGGACCTGCGCGGTCCCGGAATAGATGTTGCGGCGGCCGCCCGGGCAGTAGCACGGGTGCATGCAGGGATCGAGGTCATCGACAGCCGGTACCGGGCCTTCGACTTCCGCCTGCCCGATGTGGTCGCCGACAACGCTTCCTCGGCCCGGTTCGCCGTCGCCGACACCGGCGTCCCGCTCGCGGACTGTGACGTCATCAACGAGCACGTTGCGCTCCGAATCGACGGTGAGATCGTCGCGGAAGCCACCGGCGAAGCCGTACTGGGCGACCCGCTGCGGGCCCTCGTCTTTGCGGCCAACGAGCTCGCCGCGCGCGGCGACTACCTCCGGGCGGGGGAGATCGTGCTCACAGGTGCGATGACCGATGCCAAGGCAATCGCCCCCGGCGCGAAAGTTTCGGCTGAATTCTCCACCCTTGGCGTGGTCTCGCTGCAAACCTCCGATATCTCCACTACCGAAGAAGGATAAAGAAATGAGCACACTCCAGACAACGGCATCGGAGCCGACTACGGAGTCCGGCCTGGTCGAATTCGGACACATCATTGATGGCAGGGAAGTCCAGTCGGCCTCCGGGGACGTCTTCACCAGCATCGACCCTTACACGCGCGAGCCCTGGGCGGTCTTTCCCCTGGGAGGCAGCGCTGAAGCCGACCTCGCCGTCGCTGCGGCACGGCGTGCCTTTGACGAGGGACCCTGGCCCCGTATGAGCGCCACTGAACGCCGGACGCTACTGCATCGCTTCGCAGATCTCATCGAGCTGCACGGCGAGGAACTGGCCATGGCAGACACCCGCGACATGGGCAAGCCAATCACGCAGAGCCTGTCCAACGACGTATCCCGTACCGCACTAAACTTCCGTTTCTTTGCAGATCATGCACATGGGTCCTCGGCCGAGGTGCTTCCGATGGGCACGCCTCATCATGCCTACACCCGGTTTGATCCGGCGGGAGTTGTGGTGGCTATCGCACCGTGGAACTTCCCTATGATGTTGGAAAGTTGGAAGGTTGCCCCCGCACTGGCTTGGGGCAACACCGTCGTGCTGAAGCCTGCCGAGGATTCGCCGGCCAGCGCCACCATCATGGCCCGGCTCGCCTTGGAAGCAGGGATTCCGCCTGGAGTCTTCAACGTCGTTCACGGCTACGGGGCCGACTCAGTGGGGGAGGCCCTCACTGCCAATGCAGACGTCGACCGCATCACGTTCACCGGCGAGTCCTCGACCGGGAAGGTGATTGCACGCGCTGCGGCATCAAACCTCATTCCAGTCAGCCTGGAGTTGGGCGGAAAGGGCGCGAACGTCGTGTTCGCCGACGCCGACCTGGATAACGCCATCGCCTGGTCTATCAAGGCGATCTACACCAACGCCGGACAGGTCTGCCTCGCAGGTAGCCGCATTTACGTTGAACGTCCGATCTACGATGAGTTCCTTCGGCGCTTTGTTGAAGCGGCGGAAAGCATGCGTTTGGGCGATCCCAAGGACCCTGCAACGCAGATTGGTCCGATGGCCAGCGATGTTCACTATGAAAAAGTTCGGGGCTACGTGGAAACGATCCCTGAATCAGGCGGAGAACAGATCACCGGCGGCCTGGATGAAGGGTGGTTCGTCAGGCCCACGGTCATTCGTGAACCGGCTGCAGACTCGCCGCATCAGCGCGAAGAGATTTTCGGTCCTGTCGTGACTGTCACGCCGTTCGACACTGAGCCCGAGGCTGTGGCCTTGGTCAATGACAGCCCGTACGGCCTGAACGCGATGGTCTTCACGGAAGACCTCAGCAAAGCGCATCGAGTCTCCGCGGCAGTTGTTGTGGGCACCGTCTGGGTCAATTGCTTCTTTGTCCGCGACCTTCGTGCGCCGTTCGGTGGCGCTAAGCAGTCTGGAGTCGGGCGCGAGGGCGGCAATTTCAGCCGCGAGTTCTTCACGGAACCCAAAGCGGTCATTATGCAGATCGAACGCTCGAACACACACTGACAGGCGCAAAAGACATGGAGTTCGCACCGACCGAGGCCGCATACGGTGAAGTGACCGCAACAGCTCGAGGACTGGCCCGTGCCGGTCTCGTCGATGCGTTCGGCCATGTCTCCGTACGCACCTCCGTCGACCAGGCGCTGCTCACGCCTCCGGTTCCACTTGCCTGGTTGACAGCCGACGACGCCCCAGCCGACCTCAGCCTCGGCGCCGTCGACCTGCCGGACAAGGCTCCGAAGGAGGCGTGGATCCACATCGCGCTATACGAGCGTCACGCTGAAGCCGGCGCCGTGTGCCGGGCGCAGCCCAGGGCCGTGGCCGCGATGGCGGCTCTGGGCAGGGTACCGGCTGCACTCAATGGCCATGCCGCGATGATTGGTCCGATCGCCCTGTATCCGGATTCCCGGCTGATCAGGGACCGGCACACTGCCGAAACGCTCGTCTCCGCATCCGGAGACGCCCGCGCCATCATGCTCAGGGGCAACGGCGCGGTGACATGGGGTCGGGACGCCAGGGAAGCACTCGCACGAATGTGGATCCTGGAGCGCGCCGCGGAGCTCGATCTCCGTGCGTCGTCAGCCGGGCCTACCTCAGAACTCCCGGTCGAGGAACAGGCATGGTGGCGTGATCACGCCGCAGAACTGCTGCCGCGCGTGGGCCGATATCTCACGTTGGATTCCAGCGGCGACACGACCCGTTAAAAAATATTCCGTGAATTAGAGAAGGGAAACACTGTGATCGAGCTAAAAGACATCCAGTACGTCCGGTCAGGAGCGGCGGACGCCGCAGAAGCCGTTCGCTTCGCACGCGACATCGTGGGCATGCAGTACCGCGGCGCCCAGGACGGTGTCCACTACCTGCGCGCCGACCAGCGCCATCATTGCCTGGCCTTTGTCGAGGGTGAATCCGGTGTGCTCAGCTCCGGACTCTCCGTCGCGGACAAGGCCGCCCTGGTCGCCGCTGACGAGGAGCTCACACTGGCCGGCATCACGACCCGTTGGGGAACCCCCGAAGAGTCCGCGTCAAGGCACGTACGCGAATTTCTCGAGTTCACCGACCCCTGGGGCAACCGCTTCGACCTCGTCATCGATGCGGAAACAGATGCCGGTCCTGTGCACTTCACACGGCCGGCAGGCATCATCGAATTCGGACATCTCTGCGTCGACGCACCCGATCCGCGCCTGGCGTACGAATGGTGGAGTTCGCTGTTCAACATCAAGATCAGCGATTGGGTCGGCAATAATGCCGCGCTCATGCGGTTCGACCCAGTTCACCACAAGCTTGCCGTATTCAAGGGCGACCGTCCGGGTCTGTGTCACATCAACTTCCAAGTTGAAAGTATCGACGATGTGATGCGCAGTTGGCATTTTCTGGAGGACAACGGCGTCGAGATCGAACAAGGGCCCGGGCGCCACCCACAGTCCGGTGCGATCTTCATCTACTTCAAGGGGCCGGAAGGGCTGACTTACGAGTACTCATACGGTGTCCGCCGGATCGAAGACGATGCCGCCTGGACTCCACGTTACTTCGACCCCGCCCTGCCGCATTCGATCGACATGTGGGGCGGGCGCACCCAGCGCCCGAGCACTCAGTTTCAGGCCGGCGACCGCACAGCGTTGCAGGAGGCCTGATGCCGCTCATCGAGGTCACCTTAGCCGAAGGACGAACGCCCGACCAGCTCCGCGCCCTCCTAGGCGATGTGCACACAGCCGTCGAACGCTCACTTGAGGTTCCCGGCCCGAGCATCCGCGTCATCATCCGTGAGGTCCCGCCGGAGCATTGGCTCTCAGGCGGCCAGACTCTTGCCGAGAAAGCGGCCGCGGCAACGTCCCACTGAAATCAAGGTAGGTGCCCCACCATAAAACAAACGGTGGGGCACCTTCGTTTTGCACCTGAAGTTATACCGTTGTTTGAATCCGGGTGCGGCGCTAAGGCTATATGTCCAAGAGGCCTGGGGCGCGCGTGAATGGGATCCGCCGGTTGTGTGACCGAAGACGAGATTGCGGGTGTGAATCCGAGTGATGTCGATGAGCATCTGCCGGTCGTAGATCCTCTCGCCGCGCCAGCGGAGGACGTCGCCGTTCGACATATATACAGTCTCACCGTCCTTCGGCGAAATTCCACTTCAACCGTGTGAGGGTGACACCAGGCTCGGGCTCCCAGATGTCCATCACATGGTGGCTGAGACCTTCGATCGTCGAAAAGAACCCGGCCACCCCCTCGCTGACGGCGACAGTGCCGGCGACAGCGTCCGCGTTGCCGAAGCGGAGGACAACATCGTCTGTAAGATGCGCGACGAACCCTTGGGGTCGAAGCTGTCTATGTCGGCGAGGATGTATCGAACGTCTCTGCCATTATCTGCCCCTTCGAAGCTGAAACCACGGAGCGGAAAGTCGGTCCGGATCCGTCGCTCGACCGATGTCGAGGTGCTGCGATGGGAGGAGCGGCCCTCGGCGGTCGCCAACCTGTCGGTTCACTCAGCGGAACGGACTGCTGACTTCAGGGGAACTTCGGGCTTAGCCTTTTCTGGAAGCCATGGAACCAGCATGATGGCCAACGCAAGGGTCGACCA
This sequence comes from Arthrobacter sp. NPDC056691, assembly GCF_042791415.1. NCBI lineage: Bacteria > Bacillati > Actinomycetota > Actinomycetes > Micrococcales > Micrococcaceae > Arthrobacter > Arthrobacter sp. NPDC056691. The sequence continues at coordinate 1,170 of NZ_JBHTXX010000039.1, read as the reverse complement.
AGACGGCCAAGGTGTCCACGCTTTGAATGAATGCAGGTAACTCCGCGGGGGAGGACGATTCTTGAATCGTCACTGGACAAGCCGCCAGAGGTGGGTCTCATCCGAGACTGCCCTGGCACTGGGACTCGCCGGGTTGTTTGCCTGGCTGTGTCCACCGCGGCCTTATCGGACCGAGCAAAGGAGCTAGCAATGGGACGTCTGGACGGGGAAGCGTGTACTAATTACCGGAACGGCAGGGGGCCAAGGTGAAGCAGCGCAAAAACTCTTTGCGGAGCAAGGCGCTCAAGTAATCGGTTGTGACCTGCGTCCAGGGGCTGCGGAGAAGACGGCCAGTGGCCTTCGCGCGCTAGGTTACGACGTACGCGGCTACGATGTGGACCTTGCTGACCCGGACGTCGCACGCGGATGGGTCGAGGAGGGTGCCAAGGTGCTAGGTGGAATCGACGTGCTGTACAACAACGCCGCAGGCTTCGGCTTTGCACCCTTCTCAGAGATGACTATCGACCTCTTCCGCCACGTCCTGCGTGTTGAACTGGAGATCGTTTTCAACACCACTAGCGCTGCTTGGGCGGCAATGTCCAAGTCCGGCGGCTCAATCATCGACACCGCTTCTTATTCGGCCCTTCGCGGAATCGCCCCTCTGGGGCAGGTGGCCCACGCCACCGCCAAGGGCGGCATAGTCGCAATGACCAAATCCCTGGCAGCCGAAGGCGCAGCAAGCGGAATTCGGGTCAACGCCATCTCCCCGGGGTTTGTCAAGACACCAGCCACAGATGCTGCTGTGGATGAAGTCGGACGGAAGTGGCAGCTCAACAACCACCTTATCCAGCGTCCAGGAACAGCATCCGACATCGCCTATATGGCCTGCTATCTCGCGTCGGACGAATCTGCGTGGGTAACGGGGCAGAATTTCTCTGTGGACGTGGAGCAACAGCCGGCTGGCGCTAGTCCCGTCGCCGGGGCTTCTCGCTCCCATTGAGGTTTCGTGGCCTCGTGTGACCTCATTCAATCGGTGCCGAGGGATGCCTCGGGCGCCTCCAAACCTACCGCCGGACTTGATTAATTTGGCCGGGCAAGAATAGCTACGGTCGCCCGTCTTCGGCTCGACAAGTCGTTCATGACTCTGGAGGCAGCCATCGGGAATACTTTCCTGAAGCCTATAGTTAAAGA
>NZ_JBHTXX010000038.1:0-48986 GCF_042791415.1 Arthrobacter sp. NPDC056691 | reverse complement strand
CCCAGGTCTGGGAACGCCCTGTGCTGCTACTGGGTTGGGTCAGCCCGGGCTACAGCTGCAGCGTCAGCGGGCGCGGGAGTCCGTTGACGTCCGACGCCGGCCACCTCGGGTCGAGCGTGAGGACGGTGGTTCCCGCCACCGTCAGCTGCACGGTGTCCTCGATCTTGACGCCGGGCCCGGACGGATTCCACGTGAAGGTCTGGTTGGGCACCACGACGTCGCCCGTGGCGGCGGTGGCGCGGGGATCGCGGCCCGCGTAGCCGGCGGGTCCGCCCTGATGGTGCAAGGTCCACTGGTCGGCGCCGAAGCCATGCCGGGCGTACGCTGCCTGGATTTCCGCAAAGATGCCGCCGAGCGTGGCGCCCGGAACGGTGGCGGCGAAAATATCCGCCTCAACCGCCGCGATGCGCTCTTCAGCGTCCAGTTCTTCGGGGGTGCCGACGTCGAACCGCACCCACCTGGTGACGTTGGCCACCAGGCCGTGCCGCCGGGCGCAGACCACGGCCATGGCGCGGCGGCCCAGCGGTGCGTGGGTGGCGAGCGGGTGCCGGAACGCGCTGCGCGAACTGCCGCTGCAGAGCAGGACCAGGGGCTCGGCGCCGGCCGCGACAATCCGCGCTGCCAGGGCGGACGCGACCTCGAACTCGGTGGTCTCCGGCGTCGCCCGCGAAAGGACGTCGGTCATGGCGCGTGCTGCATCCGCGCACAGCCGCGCGTACCGCGCGCTCTCACCGGGCAGCATCGGCTGCCGCGCCGCCCGCAGTTCCGCGGCCACGGCCGCCTCCGCCAGCGGCTCGCCGGGCCCGGCGAGTGCACCAACGGCGTCGGTGAGCTGTCCGTGCCAGGGCACCATGTGAAGTTCGACGCCGGGCGGCAGCTCCTCGGCGGCGAGGCGTTCCGCCTCGTTATTGAAGGTGATCAGATGTTCCCCTGAACGGTCCACGAGGAGCGCGGCGATCGGATCGCCGGCCAGGCTGATGTGCATGCGGCTGCCGTCCAGGTACCACGTGAGGGCGGTGTGGCTGGTCAGGAGCATGGAATCATGTCCCTTGGCGTCCAGAATCTCCAGGACCCGTTGCCGTTTGGTGGCCCTGTCGTCCGGGTTGCCGGGCTGTGCGGTTGCGTGCTCTTCGGTTGCAGCGGGTGCGAATCCGGCCGGTGCGGTTGCGGGTGCTGGAACGTTCATGTGGTTTCCCCCAAAGATTCGGTGAGTTGTTCAATGTCTGCTGTGCTCAGGATTCCGTCGGCAACCAGTACCGTGACGGTGCGACGGACCGGGTTGTCCCGGGATGCGAGGAGCGGACTGTCCCAGGCGAGCGAGAGCCCGACCCCCGGGTAGCCGGATAGACGCACGAACCACGGATCCGGCGCCTGCGGGGAAGCGAGGAACACCAGGGTGGCCTCTGCACCCGCTTCGGACGATTCGCCGGCCCCGAACAGTCCACTCCAGGCCAGCCACGGGGCAACGGTGCCGTGCACGGCTTCCTCGCCTTCGGCCTCGGCCGTCCGGATCAGCGCAAGATTGGTGGGCGGCAGCCGCCAGAAGAAGCCGCCGTAGCCGCCGTTTTCCCGGCCGTTGGAGCCAGGGCTGCCCAGCGCCACCGGTTCCGGTCCCGTTGGCGAAAGCTCAAAGTCGAGGCTCAGCTTCCACAAGGACGGGCCGACGGCGTCATACCGCCAGCGCCGCTGCTCGGACAGCACCGGGGTGCCGTCGGGGCCAACCCAGCGCAGTGTCTGGTCCAGGGCGCCCGGGGACCCGGCCATGTCCGTGATGTCAATGCGGCCGTGGTCGTCCCGCCACACGTAACCACCGGCCTGGCGCGTGTAGGTGCGGCCGCCCCAGAAGTTCACGCCCGCCACGTCCTGAATAGCGACGCCGGCCCCCAGATGCCAGACATGGTCCGCGGGCAGGTGATCGCTGACAACCGTGCCCGCGAGAGTGGTCACAGGATGCAGGTAGGGGCGGGGCGACGACGTCGGCATGATGCGGCTTCCGTCCTGCAACCACGCGACGGGGCGGCCGTCCACTGCCAGTGAGGCGCAGGCCGGTTCCGGCCGCGCCTTGTCAGACCAGGCCTTGTCGGAACTGGCCTTGTCAGATCTGGCCCAGGGCAGCCCGAGCTCGGCGAACGTGGACTGCGAGAGTACTGCCCGTTGCAGGGCTGCCTCGATGCCGTGCACCACGGGATGGGCGTCGTCGCCCTCGCCTTCCCAGGCAATATTGCCTGCCGGAATCTCCCGCGGCGGCTCCGCGGTGCGGACCGCCTCGAGGACGGTCATGTAGGGTCCGGCGGCGGAGAGCGGGCTGAGCAGCCCGGCTGCCCCGCCGTCGTGGGCCCTGTCTGCCGTACCGTTGCCGGCCGCGCGGGCGGCCAAGAGATTCTCCAGCAGGTCCGTCCGCCCGAACGTCCGCGTGGTGATGCCATCGGCGGTTTCCAGGACCAGCCTGTCCTCGGTGTAGAAGAACTCTGCCTTGCCGAGCGTGCCCAAGACCGTGATGGACGGCGGGAACTGTTCGGCCGCGCACAGGGTCAGGGCACACAGCAGAACCCGTCCGGCCGACGTGCGGACCCGGATCACCGACGTGTCGTCGCTCTCCGTGGTGTGGGCCCGGTACAGGTCGGTTTCCACCGACACAACGTCGTCAGATAGCGCCGCGCCGGCGATCCGAAGCCCGGTCGCGACCGCGTGGGCCAGGGCGTTCGTGGCCACCCCGTCCACGACGTCGGTACCGTCCAGGCTCCGTCGTCCGGCCCAGCGTGAGCGCTTGAAGTAGCCGACGCTCCGCACCCACGCCCCCGTGGCGCCGATCCCGCGGATGCGGCCGAGTGCGCCCGACTCCACCAGTGCGGCGATCTCCGGCAGCGCTTCCGAGCCGAGGCTCTGGAACCCGACCTGGACCAGCCGGCCAGCCGCCTCGGCCGCCGCCAGCACTTCGTCGTACTGGGCGAGGGAGGCCATGGGCGGCTTCTCCACGTAGACGTCGGCACCGGCGGCAATGGCGGCCAGGGCCAGCGGGGCGTGGGTCTGGATGGGCGTCGCCAGGATGACGACATCCGGCGCGGTGCCCGCCGCCAGCAGTTCATCCAGGGTGCCGAAGGCCTGCACCGAGCAATCCAGCGTCCCGTCGGCCGGGGGACGCGGATCGGCGACGGCGACAAGCCGGGCCAGCTGACGCTCCTCCAGTCGCCGGAGATTGTCCAGATGACGGGCACCGTAGCCGTGTACCCCCACCAGCGCGATGCGGGGAAGGGCAGCGGCCGCCGGGGCGGCCTGAAGTACCGGCGCGGCCTGAACTGCAGGCGCAGCCTGAAGGCCAGCCGCGAGGAAGGCGGCCGCCTCCTCCTGCATTCCCCGGGTGAACACATGGCCGCCCGGCCAAAAGCTCCCGGTGTACCGCCCGGCCGGATGGAGGGCACTCAGGCGGGCATCGGCGTCGTACATTCCCTGGTCGGGGAACAGCTCATCGGCCGACGCGTACTGGACCAGCAGGCTGTCGGCCATCGAGCGCGCGGAGAGATCGGGCCAGTCTCCCAGCCGGGGGAGCCCGGGCGTCTGGAGCAGCCACGAATGGGCGTCGAGGTGCGCGGGAAAAAGGGAGCCGAAGGTGGTCATCATGCAGGTCACGACATGGCTGCGGATCAGCGGGCTGAGGGCCGCCAGGATCAGGGACCTGCCGCCCCCGCCGGAGAAACCGGCGCAGCCGAGCCTCCCGGCGTCCACCCCGGGAAGCCGGGCGAGCACGTCCAGCGCCGCGAGGTCGTCGTGCGCCACCATGCCGGCGAAGCTGGTGCCGAGGAGTCCGGCGGCCTTGGCTACAGTCTCCTCGTGCGCAGCCGCCGCGGCGTCGTACAGTTCCGGCGCGGAGGGTTCGACGCCGGCCTCCCGCCACAGTGCCCTCCGGCCGGCGACCGCTGCGGCCGTCCGGACGGGAGGCGTGCCCAGGTCGAAGCCTCGGCTGCCCCAGGAGAACGTGTCGTGTGCGAGCACGGCGAAACCCTGCGAGGCCAGCCAGGTGGCGAAGGCCCGCCCCTCATACAGCAGGTTCCGGAGCGGGTCCGGGCCGCTTTCGGTCGCCGGGCCGTCCACTAGCCTTGCGGCGCCGGTGGACTTGACGCCGGCGTGGCAGTGCAGCGCCAGGACGCCCGGCAGTGGACCGGCGGCGTGCGCCGGGCGGATGAACCAGGCCGTGGTGCGCGGGCCAAAGCCCAGCTGCCAGCTCACACGGGAGGTGGTCACGCCGTCGTGCGTTTCCTCCCAATCAACGGTGACGGCGGGCCCGGCCGGGACCTGGGGAACGCCCAGGACATCGGCCAGCTCCTGGCTCCGGCTGTCTGCAGCGCGGAAGCGCGGCGCCGCAGCCATGAAGCCGGGCCAGTCCTCATACCCACCGATGGCGCTCGGCCGCGCATCGCTCGGCCGGCCATCGCTGGTCCGGGCATCTGCAAACATCCTTGTCCTGCCTTTCGCAGTTCGCGCCCAGCGGCGCTAGCCAGCGCTGCCTAGTCAGAAAACGCTTTCTCAAAAATTAGCAAAGGGGTGTACACCGGTCAAGAAACCGTTTACTTTGGTACGGAGACGCCGTTGCCTGAGTCACCTTCAGGCCGCATGGGGAACATGATTTGGCGGCACCCGTTGCCTCCAGAAACCCTTAGGCAAGTACCAATCCGTGGAAGGCCACGATGACCAAAGGAGACCACATGGCCGCACAGCAGCACGCGGGGACGCCCGGCGCCCCCGGCGACGTCGGGAGGAGCCAGTGAGCGCCATCAGCGAACTGTCGTCGATGTCCCGGCGCAAGGGGCCGATGACCGCGGAGGAAAAGCGGGCCAACCGGCGCGACAACAAGGCGGCGTACATCTTCCTCCTGCCGTGGCTCATTGGGCTCGTGGTCATCACGGTGGGCCCCATGCTCATGTCGCTCTACCTGGCATTCACCGACTACAACCTCCTGCAGCCGCCGGAATGGACGGGGCTGGACAACTTCACCCGGATGCTCGGCGACGCCCGGCTGCACAACTCGCTGCGCGTGACCTTCACCTATGTACTGGTGGGTGTTCCGCTTCAGCTGGCAGTCGCACTGCTGATCGCGCTGGTGCTCGACAAGGGGCTGCGTGGACTGCCCTTCTACCGCTCGGTGTTCTACCTCCCCTCCCTCCTTGGCGGGTCGGTCGCCGTGGCCATCCTGTGGAAGCAGATCTTTGGCACCACCGGCCTGGTCAACCAGGTGCTGGCGATGTTCGGCATCACCGGACCCGGCTGGATCTCGGATCCCAGCACGTCGCTCGGCACCATCATCCTGCTGCACGTCTGGACCTTCGGCAGCCCCATGATCATCTTCCTCGCCGGGCTGCGCCAGATTCCCAACATGTACTACGAGGCGGCGGAGGTGGACGGTGCGACTACGCTCCAGAAGTTCTGGCGGATCACGCTCCCCATGCTCAGCCCCATCATCTTCTTCAACCTGGTGCTGCAGATCATCGGCTCCTTCCAGTCCTTCACGCAGGCCTTCATCGTTTCGGGCGGCAACGGCGGACCCTCGGATTCCACCATGTTCTTCACGCTGTACCTCTACCAAAAAGGCTTCGGCCAGTTCGACATGGGGTACGCCTCGGCCATGGCCTGGTTCCTCCTCGTGATCATCGGTGCCTTCACCGCCGTCAATTTCATCGCTTCAAAGTATTGGGTGTTCTACGATGACTAAACTTCAGACGCTGCCGGCCCCGGAGCAGGGTCCGGGCAAGAGCGGAAAACTTCCCGGCAAGAGGACCGGTGGAATCAGGATCCGCGGGAACGCCCGCCGGCCGCGGGAATCACGCGGCACCCTGGCCTTCAGCCGCAGCGCGCGCCTCAAGGCGCTCGCCAAGCACGCGCTGCTGATCATCACCGGCGGGATCATGATCTATCCGCTGCTGTGGATGGTGGTGTCCTCGCTGCGGCCCAACGACCTCATCTTCCGCGAGCCCGGTTTGTGGCTCAACAGCCTGGACATGAGCAACTACACGGACGGCTGGTCCGCCCTGAGCCATCCGTTCGGCCACTACATGCTCAACTCGGCCGTCGTGGTGATCGGCTCCATCCTGGGCAACCTGATCTCGTGCTCCATGGCCGCCTACGCCTTCGCCCGGCTGCAGTTCAGCGGCAAGAAGCTGTTCTTCGGCATCATGCTCCTGACCATCATGCTGCCGTTCCACGTGATCATCGTGCCGCAGTACATCCTGTTCTCCCAGATCGGCTGGGTTAACACCTTCTGGCCGCTGATTGTGCCCAAGCTCCTGGCCACGGACGCGTTCTTCGTGTTCCTCATGGTCCAGTTCATCCGCGGCATCCCCAAGGAACTCGACGAGGCCGCCCGGATCGACGGCGCCGGCCACCCCCGCATCTTCCTGCGGGTCATCCTGCCCCTGATGGTGCCGGCGCTGGCTACCACCACGATCTTCACCTTCATCTGGACCTGGAACGACTTCTTCGGGGCCCTGATCTACCTCACGGACCCGGACATGTTCACCGTGCCCGTGGCGCTGCGCGCCTTCGTCGACTCGCAGTCGGCCACCAGTTGGGGCTCACTGTTCGCGATGTCCATCGTGTCCCTGCTGCCCGTCTTCCTGGTGTTCCTCTTCGGCCAGCGGTTCCTCATCAAGGGCATCGCCACCACCGGCATCAAATAGTCAACATTGCTCTTGTAATACAAGCTTTGTACTTATAAGCTAAGCACCAAGGAATGCGCTTTCCCGCCTTTTATCCCCAAAGTTCTGTTTCCCAGAGCGCTATCCGCTTCCAGGATCAAAGAAGATCGGAGTTTCCCAGTGCCACTCTTTCCCCGGCCCGCATCGGCAGCCGCATCCGGCGCCCCCGCAAAACCAAAACGCCGCCTCCGTGCCACCGCGGCCGTGGCTGCCGCAGCCGCAGCCGTCCTCGCCCTGAGCGCCTGCGGCGGACCTGCCCAGTCCAGCGCAGACGGCAAGGTTGAACTGCGGTTCTCCTGGTGGGGCGGCGACAAGCGCGCCCAGGTCACCCAGGCCGCCATCGCAGCGTTTGAGGCGCAGAACCCGAACATCAAGATCAAGGCCGAGTATGGCGACTGGAGCGGCTACTGGGACAAGCTCGCCACCCAGGTTGCCGCGAATGACGCGCCGGACATCATCCAGATGGACGAGAAATACATCACTGAGTACTCCTCGCGAGGGGCGCTGCTGGACCTATCCAAGTACAGCGTCGACACCTCCAAGCTGGACGAGGCGGCCCTGAATGCCGGCAAGAACGAAAAGGGCCTGACCGGCATCGCGGCAGGCATCAACGCAGCAACCATCCTGGCCAACCCGGCGGTGTTCAAGGCGGCCGGTGTGGCGCTGCCGGATGACAAGACCTGGACCTGGGAGGACTTCGAGCGCATCTCGGCCGAAGTGACCGCCAAGTCCCCCAAGGGAACCTACGGCGCCGCCGCCTACGGCACCGACGAGGCCTCCCTCGGCGTGTGGCTGCGGCAGAACGGCAAATCCCTCTACACCTCCGACGGCAAGCTCGGTTTCGAACCGTCGGACATCGCCGGCTGGTGGGACTTCCTCAAGCAGCTGAGCGAGAAGAAGGCCGTCCCTTCGGCCTCCGAAGTGGTCGAGGCCGAGGCGGCCCCGCTCGACCAGAGCGGCCTGGCCACCGGCAAGAACGGGCTGGCCTTCTGGTGGTCCAACCAGCTCCCGGCGCTGGAGAAGGCGGCCGGGGGTGAGCTGCAGGTGCTCAGGTTCCCCTCTAAGACGGGCAAGGCGGCCGACACCCAGCTCTGGTACAAGGCTTCCCAGTTCTGGTCCGCATCATCCCGCACCAAGCACCCCGAAGAGACGGCCAAGTTCATCAACTTCCTGGCCAACGACAAGAAGGCCGGCCAGGCCCTCCTGGCGGACCGCGGCGTCTACCCCAACTCGGAGGTCCGGGCGGCAATCCAGTCCAAGCTGACCCCCGCCGACGTCAAGGTGGTCAAGTTCATTGACCAGATCAAGGGCGAACTCGGCGAGGCCCCGGCGCCGCCGCCGAAGGGCGCCGGCGCCATCCAGGAGATCATCAAGCGCTACACCTCCGAGGTGCTGTTCAACAGGCTCTCCACGCAGGATGCCGGCACGAAGGCCGTGGACGAGATGAAGTCCGCGATCAGCAGCTAGCTCCACCGCGCAAGGAAACCCCGGGCCGTCTCCCAAAGGAGAGGGCCCGGGGTTTTTGGCGCCCGGGGCGGGGAGTTTTTGCCCACGTATCGTGATTTAGGGGGCCTTTTGCGGCCATTATCTGGACAAAAACTCCACGCTCCTGGGCGCAAACTCCAGAGCAGGGTTAGTCCTCGGCGATTACGGCCACGGCGCCGCCGGGGACAAGCCCGCCGAAACGTCCGCCGCCCAAGAGCTCCTCGCCGTCGGCCTCCACAGCCGCGTCATCCCGGCCGTGGTTGATGGCGAAGAGGAAGCGGCGCCCGTCCGCCGTCACCCGCCGGGTAAGTTCGACGCCGGCAGCGGCCTCCGCGGACGCCGCCACTCCCGCTTCGGCCAGGAGCCGGTCCAGGAGGCGTTCGATGCCGTCGCGGTCGGGCAGCGTGGCCAGGTACCAGGCGGCGCCGCGGCCCGCGGTCCTTCGGGTCAGCGCAGGCACCCCGGAGAGCGGGTACCCGGTGAAGGTTGCCACAGACTCGGCCCCGGCAAGGTGCACGTGCTCGCTCCAGACCCGGCCGGCAGTGCCGTTGCTCAGAGTCACCTCCCCGCCCTTGAGCAGCGGGTGGAACTCCTCGGTCCGGATGCCCAGCAGTTCCCGGAAGGCGCCCGGATAGCCGCCCAGCCGGATGTGGTCGCGTTCGTCAACGATGCCGCTGAAGTAGCTGACCAGCACGGTGGCCCCGGCTTCGGCCGCAGAAGCGATGTTGGCCGCGGCGAAATCGGTGACGCAGTAGAGCGTGCACACCAGGACCAGGTCATAGCCTGAGAGGTCCGAGGTGGGATGGACGAAGTCCACGCCGACGCCCCGCAGGAACAGCGAGCGGTGGAATTCCCGGATCAGGTCGAGGTACTTCACATCCTCGCTGGGGTGGGAGTCCAGTTCGCTGGCCCACCATGCTTCGTAGTCGAACACGATGGCCACCCGGGATTCCACCGTGGAGCCCTTGACTGCCCCGAGTTTGCCGAGGGCTTCGCCCAGAGCCACCACCTCGCGCCACACCCGGGTTTCGCGGCCGCCGTGGGGCACCATCGCCGAATGGAACTTCTCGGCGCCGGCAACGCTTTGCCGCCACTGGAAGAACATGACGGCGTCGGCGCCGCGGGCCACGTGCGCCAGGGAGTTGCGGAGCATTTCGCCGGGCATCTTGGGCTGGTTGCGCGGCTGCCAGTTCACGGCCGACGTCGAGTGTTCCATCAGGATCCACGGCCTGTTGCCCGCGACGCCGCGGGTGAGATCGGCGCTGAACGCCAGTTCGATCTCCCGCTCCGGGTCCGCTGCCGCCAGGTAGTGGTCGTTGGCCACCACGTCCAGATCCTTCGCCCAGTCAAAGTAGTCCATCGACTTGGTAGCGCTGGAAACCATGAGGTTGGTGGTGGCCGGAACCTCGGGGGTCACTTCCCGGATCACCGCCAGCAGGCTCCGGTAATAGTCCATCAGCGCCCAGGAACTGAACCGCTGGAAGTCCAGCCGCTGCGCCGGGTTGAGGGTGGTGGGGGCGGCCCGCGGCGGAATGATCTCCTCGAACGTGGCATAGTGCTGCGACCAGAAGGCCGTGCCCCACGCTTCGTTCAGCGCCGCGATGCTGCCGTACTGCCGCTCCAGCCAGCGCCGGAACGCCGCGGCGTCCTCCTCGCCATAAAACTCCGAGACGTGGCAGCCCAGCTCGTTGTCCACGTGCCACAGCGCCAGCGCCGGATGGTCCCTGTACCGTTCGGCCAGCTTCCGCGTGATGCCCGTGGCATACCGCCGGTAAACAGCGGACGACGGCGAGTAGTGCCGCCGGGAGCCGCGCTCCAGGACGGTGCCCTCCGCCGTCACCGGCAGGATTTCCGGATATTTCCGGACCAGCCAGGCCGGGGGAGCGGCCGTGGCCGTGGCGAGGGCCACCTTGATGCCTGCGCCGTCCAGGTTGTCCAGCACCTCGTCGAGCCAGGCAAAGTCGTACTCCCCTTCGCGCGGCTCCAGGAGTGCCCAGGAAAAGATGGCGACGCTGAGGAGGGTCACCCCGGCCTCCTTCATGAGGCCGATGTCCTCAAGCCGGACCTCTGCCGGCCACTGTTCGGGGTTGTAGTCACCGCCGAACGCCAGGCCGGGGCCGCTGTTCCAGGCGGGCTGTTGAGAAGAGGCTTCTGGCTCGGGCATAGGGGCTCCTTTTCGCGACGTTGGTCAGCCTAGCCGGTGGTGCCGGACGCCACCAGGGATTCGACGGCGGCCGGCGCCAGTTCGCCGTCGCACACCCACACGCTCAGGCTGCGCCGGAGCGATTCCCCGGCGGCCAGCGCCACCGGCCTGTCCCAGGCCAGGGCCGACCCGACGGCGGGGTATCCGGAGCAGCGGACAAACCACGGGTCGGCCGCCTCGGCCGGCGCCCTGAACACGAGGGTCGCGGGTTGCCCGGACCGGATGCCGGGGACCTCGCCGAAGGAGGCAGTCCACGCCAGCCACGGCGCAACGCAACCGTGAACGGCCGGTTCCCCCTCGGCGTCGGACGTGAAGATGCGGGCGCCGCTGCAGGCCGGGAGGCGCCAGAAGAAGCCGCCGTAGCCGCTGCCCGCGGCGCCGTTGGAGCCGGGGCTGCCCAGTGAAACGTCGACGACGGCGGTCAGTTCCGTGCCCAGGTCCAGGCGCCATACCCGCTCGCCGACAGTTTCGCCGGTCAGGGTCCGCCGCTCGGCCAGGAGGGGCTGTCCGGCCGTGCCGAGCCAGCGGAGCTGCCGGGTGTCCGGTTCGTCTGCAGTGGCGGGGAGCAGTTCGATCCGGCCGTGGTCCGGCCGGGACACGTACGCGCCAGCGTCGCGCGTGTACGTCCTGCCGCCCCAGAAGTTGGTGCCGTTGACATCCTGGAGCGCGAAGCCGGCGCCGAGATGCCACGGATGGTCGGCGGGCAGATGGTCCGTCACCACGGTTCCGCCGAGGGTGGCGACGGGGTGCAAGTAGGGGCGCGGTGACAACGCCGCGTTGAGGCGGGCGCCGGTCCGCTGCACCGCCAGCGGCCTGCCGCCGTCGAACAGGTTCCGGGCCTCGGCGGGATCGGCCGGCCGGGCCCACGGCAGGGCCAGTTCGCTGAAGGTGGCGTGCGCGCCGATGGCCCGCTCCAGTGCATCCTCAACGCCCGGGATGACGGCATGGGCGGCATCGCCGTCGCCCACCCAGCGCACGTGACCGGCGCTGACCGGCGCCGGCGGCTCGGCCGTGCGGACAGCCTCCAGCACCAGCATGAATGCGCCGGAGTCGTTGAGGGCGCTGGTGAGTTCGGTGCCCGCGGCCAGGTGGTCCAGCAGGTTTTCGGTCAGGTCGTCGCGGCCGAACTCCTGCGAGTATTCTCCGTCCGCGTTGCTGACGTGCAGTCGGTCCTCCGTGTAGTGGAAAACAGCCGTTCCCTCCGTGCCCTGCAGGGTGATGTACGGCTCCGCCGACTCCGCCGCGCAGAGCGTCAGGGCACAGGTGATCGGCAGCCCGGCGGCGGTGCGGATCCGAATGACTGACGTATCGTCGGACTCGATGTCGTTCGCGCGGTAGAGGTCCGTCTCCACGGAGGCCACATCGTCCACGGTGCGGGCACCCGCGATCCGCAGGGCGGTGGCGATGGCATGGGCCAGGGGATTGGTGGCCACACCGTCCACCACGTCCACCCCGTCCATGCTGCGCTTGCCCGCCCACCGGGAGCGCTTGTAGTAGGCGCGGTCCCGCACCCAGCGCCCGGTGGCGCCGACGCCCTGCAGCGTGCCGATGGTGCCGTCCTTGAGGAGCCTGTCGACGGCCGCCAGCGCCTGTGATCCGAGGCTCTGGAACCCGATCTGCACGCTACGGCCGGATGCCTCGGCGGCTTCCTGCAACTGCCGGAAGTCGGCCAGCGACGCCACCGGCGGTTTCTCCAGGTAGAGGTCTGCGCCGGCGGCCAGCGTGGCCAGGGCCAGCGGCGCGTGGGTCTGGATGGGCGTGGCCACGATGACCACGTCAGGACTGTGGTTGCCGGCCAGGAGGGACTGCAGGTCGGGGTGGACCGCCGTCGTATCCGGCAACGCCCCCGGGGACGGCGGATTCGGGTCCGCGACGGCCACGAGTTCCACCATGCCGGCCTTGGTCAGCCGTTCGAGGTTCTTCAGATGGTGGGCACCGAAGCCGTGGACGCCGATCAGGGCGATCCGGGCCGGAGCCCCGTGGTGACGGGTTGCTGCGTCCGCGGGTCCCTCATCTTTTGTGCCCATGGTGCTCCTGTCCGGCGCTGCGGTGCTGCGCGACGCCATCGTCAACCGTTGCCGGAAGCATGTCCGCGCAGAGCTGTTCACCCAGCGCGGCAAGCGCTTTCCCGCCTTCTTCTGCTGCCTAGTGTACTCCATGGATGAATGCCTGTAACGTTTCAAAAATTGCTTGACCGGCGGGCTGCTGTCGGATGATCATCATCAGGAACCGATGCGGAAGGAAAGCGATGAAGATTTTGCTGGCCGGAGATTCGACCGTGGCCAATTGCCCCACCTATGAGTATCCGATGAGCGGTTGGGGAGCCCACCTTGCCCCGGAGGTCTTCTCATGGGCTGCCGTCCACAACTTCGCCAAGGGAGGGGCCACCACCGAGTCCTTCCGGGAGGAGGGGCTGTGGTCTGAACTGTTGCACCAGGCGGTCAGCGGCGACGTGGTGCTCGTCCAGTTCGGCCACAACGACCAGAAGCGCGGGCACCTGTCCGCCCGGAGCGGCTATGCGGACAATCTCCGCCGGATGGTGGCGGAGGTCCGGGCCAAGGGGGCCACGCCCATCCTGTGCACCTCGGTGGAGCGCCGGCACTTCAGTGATGGCCGCCTCGAGGAGACCCTGGGGGAGTACCCCGCCGTGGTCCGTGAGCTGGGCGCCGAACTGGGCCTCGATGTGGTGGACCTCAACTCCTGGACCCGCGCCCTGTATGCCGAGCTTGGCGAGGAGGGGTCCAGGGAGCTGTTCTTCCACTTTGGTCCCGGCGAGCATGCGCACTGGGCTGGCGGGTTGCTGGACGACACCCACTTCCATGAGCGGGGTGCCCGGCGCATCGCCGCGTTTGTGGCCGCCCGCGTCGAAGTGCTGGGCTTCAAGCCGGAACCGGACCTGGCCGTCTTCTAAATCGGGCCGCCAGCGGGGCGGCCGTTTAGCCCGATGCCGGGTGCCGAGTGCCGGGTCAGTGGGGCGCCTCGGCGCCCGCAGTGCTTTGCCGGACTACCAGCTCGGGTGTGAAGACGACGGCGCGGTGCCGGGGGTGCTGCGCGTCCAGTTCCTCCGTCAGTAGCTCAATGGCGGTCCTGCCGATCGCGTCGGTGGGCTGGCGGATGGAGGAGAGCGGCACGACGGCGGACGCCGCGAAGTCGATGTCGTCGTAGCCGATCAGGGCCACGTCATCCGGAATGTGGACACCGTTCATCATGGTCAGCGACTGCATCACGCCGAGCGCCAGCAGATCATTGGCACAGAAGACGCCGTCAGGCATGTCCCCGGCGCCCCGGCCGACGAGGCCGTTGCCCACGCCGCGTCCGGCGAGCACGGACTGGCCGTCGGAGTCGAGCACCTCCAGCGTTGCGCCGTCCACCCCGTCCACGGCGCGGCGGGCGCCGAGGAGGCGGTCAGACACCTGGCGGATGGACAGCGGCCCGCCCACGAAGGCCAACTTCCTCCGCCCGAGGTCGAGGAGGTGCCGGGCGGCAAGGTAACCGCCGGCGTCGTCATCGACCGAGACGGAACTGAAGCGGTCCTCGTCGGCCAGCCGGTCCACCAGGACCGTGGGAACGCCGCGCTGCCGCAGCGCATCCAGCCGGTCGGCCACGTCCCCCACCGGCGAGATCAGCAGGCCCTGGACCCGCTGTTCCTGGAAGAGGTCGATGTAGTGGGATTCCCGGTTCGCGTCGTGGCCGCTGTCGCCCAGCAGCACGGCGCTGCCGTTCACTGCCGCCGCATCCTCGGCGGCCCGGACCAGCGAGGTGAAGAACGGGTTGCCGACATCCAGGACCACGACGCCGATGGTCCGGCTGTGCCCTGCCCGCAGCTGCCGGGCGGCGTCGTTGCGGACAAAACCGAGCTCGTCGATGGCCTGCAGCACCCTGTCCTTGGTGCGCTTGGAGACGCGGTCGGGATTGTTGAGGACGTTGGAGACCGTTCCCACCGCAACCTGCGCGTGGTTGGCGACGTCCTTGATGCTGGCTGCCCGCGACATTTCTGCTGATCCTCCGAAAGATCGATTTGCCCGTTCGGGTGAAAACGCTTGACACCCTTCTTGCTCCCAGAGTACTTTGAATCGTACCAATGAAACGATTCAACGGGAGGAATGTTTAAATGCCGAACGAATTGGTTTCCGCTGCTTCCGCCGCACCCAACACGTCCACAGGAGTACAACATGAGGGTTTGTTTCCGATCCTCCGTCCAGCCGGAGCTGCTGGGGGAGTACCGGCGGCGTCACGCCGCCGTCTGGCCGGAGATGCTGGCCGCGCTCAAGGACGCGGGCTGGAACAACTACTCGCTCTTCCTGGACGGCGACGGACTGCTAATCGGTTACCTCGAATGCGACGACTTTGACGCGGTGCGGGCCCGGATGGCACTCACCGACGTCAACGCCCGCTGGCAGGCCGAAATGGCCACGCTCTTCAGGGACAGCGATGTTCCGCCCGACGAGGGCTTCCGGGTCCTCGATGAGGTGTTCAACCTCGAGGAGCAGCTGGCGGCCGCCGCCGGCAGCAGCGCTGGCGCCGCCGCCGTCGGGCACTAGATCTTCCGAGCACTGAGTCTTCCAAAAACTTTCACTGCCAAACACTGACGAAAGAAAGATCATGAACAACACAGCATCGGCACTGGGCCGGCTTTCGGAGCTTGCGATTGAGGTCCCGTCGTGGGCCTACGGCAACTCGGGCACCAGGTTCAAGGTGTTCGGCACGCCCGGTACCCCGCGCACCGTCCAGGAGAAACTGGCGGACGCCGCCAAGGTCCACGAGCTCACCGGCCTGGCACCCACGGTGGCGCTGCACATCCCGTGGGACAAGGTGGATGACTACGCTGCGCTGAAGGAGTACGCGGCCGGCCTGGGTGTGGGGCTGGGCACGATCAACTCGAACACGTTCCAGGATGACGAGTACAGGTTCGGTTCGCTGACGTCCTCGGACGACGCCGTCCGGCGCCGTGCGATTGACCACCACTTCGAGTGCATTGACATCATGCACGCCACCGGGTCGCGGGACCTGAAGATCTGGCTCGCGGACGGCACCAACTACCCGGGCCAGGATGACATGCGCGGCCGCCAGGACCGGCTGGCCGAGTCGCTGCAGGAGATCTACGCGCGCCTGGGCGAGGACCAGCGCCTGGTGCTGGAGTACAAGTTCTTCGAGCCGGCTTTCTACCACACGGACGTTCCGGACTGGGGCACTTCGTACGCGCAGACCCTGGCGCTGGGCGAGAAGGCGTTCGTCTGCCTGGACACCGGCCACCACGCGCCCGGCACCAACATCGAGTTCATCGTCATGCAGCTGCTGCGCCTGGGCAAACTGGGCTCGTTCGACTTCAACTCGCGCTTCTACGCGGACGATGACCTGATCGTGGGCGCCGCGGACCCGTTCCAGCTGTTCCGGATCATGCACGAGGTGATCCGCGGCGGCGGCCTCGGTGCGGACTCCGGTGTGGCCTTGATGCTGGACCAGTGCCACAACCTGGAGGAGAAGATTCCGGGCCAGATCCGCTCGGTGCTGAACGTGCAGGAAATGACCGCGCGGGCGCTTCTGATTGACACCGCCGCCCTGGGTGAAGCCCAGCGCGCCGGTGACGTGCTGGCCGCGAATGCCGTGTTCAACGACGCGTTCTACACCGACGTCCGGCCGGTCCTGGCCGAGTGGCGCGAATCCCGCGGGCTGCCCGCGGACCCGATGGCCGCGTACAAGGCCAGCGGCTACCAGAAACAGATCAACGAGGACCGCGTGGGCGGCCAGCAAGCCGGATGGGGCGCATAAGGAAAATGGCACAGAACAAGACTGTTGAAGACCTGATCGCGCGTTCCAACCGCCTGGGTGCGGACAAGCGGAACACCAACTTCGCCGGCGGCAACACCTCCGCCAAGGGCACGGAGAAGGACCCGGTCACGGGCGAGGACGTCCAGCTGCTCTGGGTGAAGGGCTCCGGCGGTGACCTGGGCACCCTGAAAGCGGAAAACCTGGCGGTGTTGCGGCTGGACCGGCTGCAGGCTTTGAAGAACGTGTACCCGGGCGTGGAGCGCGAGGACGAGATGGTCGCGGCATTCGATTACTGCCTGCATGGCAAGGGCGGCGCCGCCCCGTCGATCGACACGGCCATGCACGGCCTGGTGGACGCCGCCCACGTGGACCACCTGCACCCGGACTCGGGCATCGCCATCGCCACCGCCGCCGACGGAGAGGCGCTCACCACGAAGATCTTCGGCGACAAGGTGGTCTGGGTGCCGTGGCGCCGGCCGGGTTTCCAGCTGGGCCTGGACATCGCCGCGATCAAGGACGCCAACCCGCAGGCCATCGGCACCATCCTGGGCGGGCACGGCATCACCGCCTGGGGCGCCACGTCCGAGGAAGCAGAAGCCAACTCGCTCTGGATCATCGCCGAAGCGGAGAAGTACATCTCCGAGAACGGCCGGGCCGAACCGTTCGGCGCGAAACTCCCCGGCTACGGACCGCTGGCCGAGGCCGAGCGCAAAGCGAAGGCCGCCGCGCTGGCCCCGGTGATCCGCGGCCTGGCCTCCGCGGACAAGCCGCAGGTGGGCCACTTCAGCGACGACCCCGCCGTGCTGGAATTCCTCGAAGCCGCCGAGCACCCCCGCCTCGGCGCGCTGGGCACGTCCTGCCCGGACCACTTCCTGCGCACCAAGGTCAAGCCGCTGATCCTGGACCTGCCCGCGGACGCCTCCACCGAGGACTCCGTGGCCCGGCTCAAGGAACTCCACGCCGCGTACCGGGAGGACTACCAGGCCTACTACGACCGCCACGCGGACGCCGACTCACCCGCCCTGCGGGGCGCCGACCCGGCGATCGTGCTGGTCCCGGGCGTGGGCATGTTCTCCTACGGCGCCAACAAGCAGACCGCCCGTGTGGCCGGGGAGTTCTACCTGAACGCGATCAACGTGATGCGCGGCGCCGAGGAGATCTCCACTTACGCCCCGATCGATGAGGCCGAGAAGTTCCGGATCGAGTACTGGGCCCTGGAGGAAGCCAAGCTCGCCCGGATGCCCAGGCCCAAGTCGCACGCGACCCGCATCGCACTGGTCACCGGCGCCGCCTCGGGCATCGGCAAGGCCATCGCCACCCGCCTCGCCGCGGAGGGCGCCTGCGTGGTCATCGCGGACCTGAACCTGGAAAACGCACAGAAGGTCGCCGAAGAGCTTGGCGGGCCGGATGTCGCCGTCGGCGTCCAGGCCGACGTCACCAATGAGGCCCAGGTCGCGGCCGCGATCGACCAAGCCGTGCTGGCCTTCGGCGGCGTGGACCTGGTGGTCAACAACGCCGGCCTGTCCATCTCCAAGCCGCTGCTGGAGACCACCGAGAAGGACTGGGACCTGCAGCACAACGTCATGGCGAAGGGCTCCTTCCTGGTGGCCAAGGCCGCCGCGAAGGTCATGATCGGCCAGGGCCTGGGCGGGGACATCATCTACATCTCCTCCAAGAACTCCGTGTTCGCCGGCCCGAACAACATCGCCTACTCCGCCACCAAGGCCGACCAGGCCCACCAGGTCCGGCTGCTCGCCGCCGAGCTGGGCGAGCACGGGATCCGGGTCAACGGCATCAACCCCGACGGCGTCGTCCGCGGCTCCGGGATCTTCGCCGGCGGCTGGGGCGCCAAGCGCGCCGCGGTTTACGGCGTGGACGAGGAAAAACTGGGCGAGTACTACGCCCAGCGCACCCTGCTCAAGCGCGAGGTCCTGCCCGAACACGTCGCCAACGCCGCGGCCGTGCTCACCAGCAACGAACTCTCGCACACCACCGGCCTGCACATCCCCGTGGACGCCGGCGTCGCGGCAGCGTTCCTCCGGTGAGCAACGCACCTGCACCCGGTGCACAAGCTGATGTCGACGGCGGCCTGTTCGCCGCCGTCGACATCGGCGCCTCCTCGGGGCGCGTGATCCTGGGACGGATACACGGCGACGGCGGACCGGCGCGGGCCACGCTCGACGTCGTGCACCGTTTCCCCAATGGTGTTGTGGAGTCCGACGGCGGCCTCCGCTGGGACTTCGGCGCCCTGTTCGCCGAGGTGCTCACCGGCCTGGCTGCCGCCGGTAAAGCGGCAGCGGAGCGGGGGGAGAGCATTACGAGCATCGGCATCGACACGTGGGCGGTGGACTACGGCCTGGTCACCAGTGCCGGCGAACTGGCCGCGCAGCCGTACAGCTACCGGGACGAGCGCAGCCGCGCCGCCGTCGCCCGGGTGCACGCGAAACTGGACCCGAAACGGCTTTACGCCACCACGGGTCTGCAGTTCCTGCAGTTCAACACCCTTTACCAGCTCGCCACCGAACCGGACCTGAACGGGCTGCAGGCCCTGCTGATCCCGGACCTGATCGCGTTCCTGCTCACCGGCCAGCGCCGTACCGAGGCCACCAATGCCTCCACCACCGGGCTGTTCGACGCTGTCGCGGGGGAGTGGGCCAGCGAACTGTTCGGGCCCCTGGGCCTGCCCGGGGATCTGTTCCCGCCGCTGATCCAGCCGGGCGAAACGCTGGGAACCCTGCTGCCCGGAATCGCGGAACGGACCGGGCTGCCCGCAGCAACGAAGGTGGTGGCCGTCGGCTCGCACGACACCGCCTCGGCCGTCGCTGCCGTGCCCGCGGAGCAGGAAAACTTCGCGTACATTTCCTCCGGCACCTGGTCCCTCGTGGGGCTGGAGCTGCAGCATCCTGTGCTCACCGACGCCAGCCGCGCGGCGAACTTCACCAATGAGCGCGGCGTGGACGGCACCACCCGGTACCTGCGCAACGTCGGTGGCCTCTGGCTGCTCAGCGAATGCCAGCGCACCTGGGCCGAAGACGGCTACCGGCCTGCGATCGGCGACCTTCTCGACGCGGCCGCGGCGCTCCCGCCCGGCGGGCCCCGGATCAATCCCGACGATCCCGCTTTCATCGCCCCGGACAATATGCCGGACCGGATCCGCGCCGCAGCCCGCAACACCGGAGCAGTCCTCCCGGACGATCCGGCAGCGATCGTCCGCTGCATCCTGGACAGCCTCGCCGCCGCGTACGCGCGGACCATTGCCGACGCCGAACGCCTCGCCGGTGTTGCCGCCCACGTGGTGCACATCGTCGGCGGCGGCTCTCAGAATGCGCTGCTGTGCCATCTCACCGCGCAGGCCACCGGCAAGCGCGTCATCGCCGGCCCGGTCGAGGCGACAGCCCTCGGCAACGTGCTGGTCCAGGCCCGGGCAGCCGGTGTGGCGGGCGGCGGTTTGCCGCAACTTCGCAGGATTGTCGGTGCCGGAACGAGCCTGAGCCGCTACGAACCCCTCGACCTCACCTCACACGCCCCGGCGAGTTGACGATTCTGCGGAGTTCTTGAAACGTATCAAAGCAGGGCGGCCCCAACGCGGCTGCCCGGCGCCGACGGCGTCGCCAGAGAAAGATTCAGTATGACCAACCACACCCCGCAGATCGGCGGCTGGAAAGCCACTGTTGCTGTGTCCATGTCCAACTACATCGAGGCCGGATCCATCATCGCCCTGGCGACGAGCCTGACGCTGTGGCAGGAGTATTTCGGCTTCAGCAACCTTGTCGTCGGGCTCATCGCGGCCCTCAGCGCCAACGCCTTCGGCGCCGCCGTCGGCGCGATGATCGGCGGCCCTTTGGGTGACCGCTACGGCCGCAAGTTCATCTACACCTACGACCTCATCCTGTACATGACCGGCACGGTGCTGGTGATTTTTGCCGTGGCCCCGTGGATGCTCGTCGTGGGCGTGATCCTCACCGGGATCGCAGTGGGAGCCGGCGTGCCCGTCGCCTGGACCTACATCGCGGAGGAGGCGCCCTCTGAACAGCGGGCACGGCACGTGGGCACCGCGCAGTTTGCGTGGTCGCTGGCTCCGGCACTGGTCTTCCTCCTTGCCACCGTCGTCGTTCCGCTGGGGTTGCTGGGTAGCCGCCTGGTCTTCGCGCACCTGTTCGTCATTGCCCTCATCACCTGGTGGATCCGGCGCCGGCTTTCCGAGTCCCACACCTGGAAGAAGTCGAACGAAGCGCGCCTGCTGGAGGAGGCATCCGGCGTCAAGCGGCGCAACTACCGCGAGTTGCTGACCAATGCCACCAACCTGAAAGCCATCCTTTTCCTCGTGGGCGTCTACGCCCTCTGGAACCTTGTTGCCGGGCAGATGGGCATCTTCATGCCGCGGGTCTACGAGTCCTCCGGGGTTGGATCGTCCGCTGAGCAGAACCTGCTGCAGGTGCTGCTGTGGACGCTTACGGTGGTGGCGACGTACTTCGGTTTCATGAAGTACGGCGACCGCGTTGACCGCCGCCTGCTGTACGGGATCGGCGCAGTGCTGGGCCTTGCCGCCTGGGTCCTGCTGGTCTTTGTCCACGTGACCATGCCGGTGTTGATTCTTTTCGCGGCACTCTGGGGGATTTCGGCCGGCATCGGCGCCCAGGCCTTCTACGCCCTGTGGGCGGCCGAAATGTTCGCGACCCGCTACAGGGCCAGTGCGCAGGGGGTGCTCTTTTTCGTTGCCCGCATCGTTGTCGGCCTGCTGAGCTACTGGTTCCCGACGCTGCTCGCCGAGCAGGGCGTGCCCTTTGTCGGTGCCATCATGATCGGGGCTTTGGTGGCTGCCATGATCATCGGCATTGTCTGGGCGCCGGACACCCGGGGCAAGAGCCTGGAACAGATCGAGCAGGAACGCTACGGCGAACCGGCCAAGCAGTCGGTGGAACAAACCACGGCTTAACCCCGGCGCCAGACAAGCGCGAACGTACACTTGTGGCCCATGGGAAACGCTTCCCAAGGGCCACAAGTGTACGTTCGCGTTTCCGCCGAGGTGGGTTGACGCGCGGTCCGAATGTGACGCGGCAGATTTGGCGATCCGTCAGGGCGGGTTTATGGTCGTTTCCATGACTAACCGTTGGTATGCGTATTTTTCGTTGGCTCTGGAGGGGCCCGCGTCTAACTGACACGCATCCAACTTTCCTTCAGAGCCAACAGGGCAGAGATCATTCTCTGCCCTTCGCCATTTCTACGGCGGGTTCTGATCAGGGGCCCGCTCCCATCCGGAACAGGACCCCGAAAATGAGCGCAACAGCCACCGAAACCCAGCAGCCGTCGTCGAAACGCCCGTCGACGTCGAACCTGAGGGTCAGCGAGATCACCGCCCTGCCCACACCGCAGGAAATGATGGCGGAACTGCCGCTGGACGCGAAGGCGGCCGACGTCGTCGAACGTGGCCGCGATGAAGTCCGGGCCATCATGGACGGCGTGGACGACCGCCTGCTGGTGATAGTCGGCCCGTGCTCCATCCACGACCCCAAGGCCGGCCTGGAATACGCCCGCCGGCTGGTAAGCCAGGCCGAGAAGCACAAGGAAGACCTGCTCATCGTCCTGCGCGCCTACTTCGAAAAGCCGCGGACCACCGTGGGCTGGAAGGGCCTCATCAACGACCCGCACCTGGACGGCAGCCACGACATCGCCGGCGGCCTTCGCGCGGCCCGCAGCTTCCTGCAGCAGGTCACCGCCCTGGGTCTCCCCACCGCCACCGAGTTCCTCGAGCCCATCAGCCCGCAGTACATGGCCGACCTGATTTCCTGGGGCGCCATCGGCGCGCGGACCACGGAAAGCCAGATCCACCGCCAGCTGGCCTCGGGGCTCTCCATGCCCATCGGCTTCAAGAACGGGACCGACGGCGACCTCCAGGTGGCGGTCGACGCCTGCAGCGCCGCCGCCGCAGCGCAGGCTTTCCTCGGCATCGACGGCGACGGCCGGGCCGCGCTGGTGTCCACCGCAGGCAACCCCGACACCCACGTGATCCTCCGCGGCGGCCGGAAGGGCCCCAACTACTCCGCCGCCGACGTCGAGGCGGCCTCCGCCAAGCTCGCCGCCAAGAACCTCAACCCGAGGCTGATCGTGGACGCCAGCCACGCCAACAGCGGCAAGAGCCACCACCGCCAGGCCGAGGTGGCCCTCGAGATCGGCGCCCAGCTCGAGGACGCGGGAACGGCCGCGGGAGCGATCGCCGGCGTCATGCTGGAGAGCTTCCTCGTGGGCGGCGCGCAGAACCTCGACGTGGCCGAACATGCCGGCGGACGGTCGGACCTGGTCTACGGCCAGAGCGTCACGGATGCGTGCATGGAGTGGGATGTGACGGCGTCTGTCCTCGAGCAACTGGCGGCGTCGTCGCGGAAACGGCGGGCTTTCACAATGGCCACGTGAGCATCTAGAGTAACTAGAACACGGTTGTTCGATGGCTCAGCGTCGGCGCACCGCTGATAGACCGGCGTCGTTGCTGAGAGCAAAGGAATATGGGTATGTCCGCAGAGTCGAACTTCTCGAACGCCAAGTTCTTGACCGTGGCCGAGGTGGCTGAGGTAATGCGTGTCTCCAAAATGACCGTGTACCGCCTTGTCCATTCGGGGGAGATGCCCGCCGTCAGGTTCGGCCGCTCCTACCGGGTCCCGGAGACCGCCGTCGAACAGTACCTCAAGGGTGCTGTCGTTGACGGTCACACGGGCACCGCCTGACGGGACCCGACTGACCGCACCGATCCGTGGTTGCTGCAGCCGCCTTGGGGGCCGCTGCACGCCACGGGGCTGTGCTGGTCAGGGGATGCTCCGGATAAGCGGTACGCTGTTAAGGAACGTTTTACGTCATTGTAAGAATCTGTCAGTTGTTCAGTCTGTTGCTCAGTCCACGGACCTTTTCCATCAGACAGGTACTGCATCTAGTTTGTAAGGAACTTTCGTGGGTTCAGTTATTAAGAAGCGTCGCAAGCGTATGGCCAAGAAGAAGCACCGCAAGTTGCTTCGTAAGACCCGCCACCAGCGCCGCAATAAGAAGTAGAGTCCGCTCTACGCGTCAATGCCCGTTCCCTTTCGAGGGTGCGGGCATTTTTGCGTCCCGCGACGCGCAAGCTGACTGGCGACGCGCAAAAGGCCTGGGGCACCGGGAATTACCGGATCGTGGGGCAATCTGCGCGTCGCGCGGCAAGAAGCGCGTCAGGCGCGCGGGCCCCGGAACCGGGTGTAGCCCCGCCACAGGCCGTAGACCGCTCCGCCGGCTGTGGCTGCCTTGAGGCCGAGGGTGGCTGCCCGGCGGCCTGAGCGGAAGTCGTAGACCGGCCAGTTGTGTTCCCTCGCGTGCTTGCGCAGGCGGGCGTCCGGGTTGATCGCCACGGGATGGCCCACCATCGTCAGCAGCGGGATGTCGTTGTAGGAGTCGCTGTACGCCCAGCACCGCTTCAGATCCAGCCCGTGCCCGTCCGCGATGCCCTGGACCGCCACGGCCTTGGCGGCGCCGTGCAGGATGTCCCCGACGAGCCTGCCCGTGTAGAAGCCGTCCTTGGTCTCGCCGACGGTTCCCAGGGCGCCGGTGAGTCCCAGCCGCGTGGAAATCACCGTGGCCACCTCGATCGGCGTCGCCGTGACGAGCCAGACCTTCCGGCCCACCCGCAGGTGCTGCTCGGCCAGGGCTTTTGCGCCGGGCCAGATCCGCGAGGCGATCATCTCGTCGTAGACCTCTTCGCCCAGCGCCTTGATGTCCTCTTCCGTGATGCCGGCGGCGAGCCTCAGCGCGGAGTCCCGGACGGCGTGGACGTCATTGAGGTTCTCACCCCGGAGCACGAACTTGAGCTGCTTCCACGCCATGCCCGCCGCCTGGGCAATTGTGAAGGCTCCGCGCTGGTGCATTTTCCTGGCCACGTGGAACAGGCTGGCGCCGCGCATGAGGGTGTTGTCGACGTCGAAGAATGCTGCCTCGCCGTGTTGCTGCTTCGCAACCGGACGGTGGGCCACAGCGACGTACTTCTCCTCGGGCATGCCACTGAGTCTAGTCAATGCCGTACCCCACGCCGGACGGCGCCCGTCGCCCGGCGCCGGGAACGGCGATACGGTTGAAGCATGGCAAACCCCGACGTCGTTCTCCTCACCAAAGCTGACTGTCACCTGTGCGCCGCGGCGCGCGACGCCATCGGGCGGGTGACTGCCGGGCTGGGACTTTCGTGGTCGGAGCGGCAGTTGGACGCCGACGACGAGCTGCGCGACCGCTACGCCGAGGAGATCCCCGTGGTGCTGGTGGACGGGATCCAGCGCGACTTCTGGAAGATCGACGAGGCGCGCCTGGAGCGTGTCCTGCGCCGTGCCATCGCGGGGGATTAGCCAATTTCGAACAATGGCAGTGGCTTTGTTGACATAACTGATGGGGATCTAGAGTGGACTCACAACGCGACGCAACGGAGCAGATAGTGACTTCGCTCGATTCACCACCCCAGTCCCTGCCCGGGCCTACCGGGGCCGCCGGAAAGCAGATTCCGCCGGCAGCCGTGGCCCGGCTGACGATCTATCTGCGCGCCCTGAACTCGTTGCTGTCCGAAGGCACCGAACGGGTGTCCTCCGAGTCACTGGCTGAGCTTTCCGGGGTCAGCTCCTCGACGCTCCGCAAGGACCTGTCCCATGTGGGTTCGTACGGCACCCGCGGGGTGGGCTACGAGGTGCAGTACCTGAGCCGCCACATCGCCGCCGCACTCGGGCTGACGCATGACTGGAAAGTCGCGATTGTGGGCGCCGGTAACCTGGGCAAGGCGTTGGCCCGCTACGGCGGTTTCGAATCCAGGGGCTTTGACGTGGTTGCCATCTTCGACGCCGACCAGATGGTGGTGGGCAACGAGGTGGGCTGGCTGCGGGTCAGCGACGTTGCGGACCTGGAAACCGTCCTGGAGCGGACCGGGACCAACATGGTGGTGCTGGCCCTGCCGGCCGCCGTGGCGCAAAGCGTGTGCGACCGGGTGGTGAACGTCGGCGTGCGGAGCATCCTCAGCTTTGCTCCGGTGATGCTCCAGGTGCCCGACGGCGTGACGCTGAGAAAGGTGGACATGGCCACCGAGCTGCAGATCCTGGCGTACCACGCGCAACGGGCGCAGACCCCCGGTCAGCCGGAGTAACTCCGGCGTTCCAGGAATCCGCGCCCGTTGGCGGTTTGGTGCCCGGCCTGTGGCTAGCGGCCGTAGGGGCCCGGCTGGGAGTACGGGTTGGCGAACGGCTGCGGCTTCTGGAAGTACGGCGAGTTGGCAGGAAGGTAGAGCAGAACGATGCCTGCTGCGCCCAGGAGAATCACCAGGATTTGGATGATGCCGTAGACCGGCCCGAGTGCAAACGAGCCGCCGAAGAGTCCGAACAGGGAGATGGCTGCGAAGACCGTGCCGAGAATCCTCGCCCAGTTCTTGCCCTTTCGAACTGGAAACGCCACCAGGGCATACAGGCCGAGAGTAACGATGGCTCCGATAATGCTGCCTGCAACTACCGTGCTTTGCAGCATCTCCGTGGATCCGGGTGGAAGTGCTTGGCCCTGCCGTGCCGCTTCTTCTTCCATCATTGCCATGAAGGTGTCCCGGCCAGTGAAGGCTAAGACAAGAGCACTCAGGCCCGAAAGTACACCTGCGGCTATTATGAGCCAGAATGCCAAGTCCACCTGTGGTGGGCGCACGCCTTGGCTTGCTGCCTGCACCTGTTCGGACGGGTACTGCCCGTAGGGGGACTGGCCATAGGGACTCTGGCCGTAGGGCGACTGGCCGGACTGGGATTGACCATACTGCGGCTGCCCGTACTGTGCCTGTCCATACTGGGGCGCGTTCTGACCGTACGGGGACTGTCCGTACTGCGGTGCCCCGCCCTGTCCGGCCTGTCCGTACTGCGGCGGGTTCTGGCCGTACTGGGGTGCGTTCTGGCCGTACTGCGGAGCGTTCTGCCCGTACTGCGGAGTGTTCTGCCCGTACTGGGGCGCTTCCTGGCCGTAGCGGGGCTGCCCGTTGCTCGGCTGGGAACCGTTGCCCGGTTCGTTAGAGCCCGGCTCGTTGGAGCCGGGGTCATTGGAGTGCGGGACTGGAGGATTGCTCATGAGCGGTCCTTTGCGTAGTGACGTCTGAATCGGCTACCGGTTCAGACGCCTGCCCTCCCCAGCATGGTTCACTTCCCACCGTACCCCTCAGCCCGTGTGCCGTGGATCATTCCGGAGAGGTATTCCAAAGCCGCGCCAACCTGCGGAAACGTTGCCCGGCAGGGGATGGTCCGGCCAGTAACCAGCGGCCCTGCCGGACGCCGATCAGGGGCGGCCCCGTGCCGCAGCGAACCAGTTCTGCGAATTGGGCACCCACATCAGCGCGGTGGCCACGAGACTGACCAGGAATCCCAGCCAGTTCCCGTCCTGGCCCGCGGGAAAACTCGAGCTGACGATGGCCAGCAGCAACGACACCCCTGCCACAATAGTCAGGGCCAGTCGCGCCCACTCCTTGCCTTCCTTTAGCTTCAGGGCCAGCACGATCTCCGCGGCCGCCACCGCCAGAGCCACCAGCACGAGCAGGAACACCAGGATGGCCACGCCGGGAAGGATCGCAAAGAGCACCAGCACACCGAAAAGGCCGATCACGCCGCCAAGCAGCCCCAGCAGGCCGCCGATCACCCAGATCCAGTAGGACACCTTGAGCTCCGTGGGCAGGCCCGTCACGTCGAAGAGGCCGGACAAGCCGCCCCGAGGCAACACCTCGCCAAAGGTCCGGGGACGGTCCGCCGGCATCTCGAAAGCGAACCGGCCGCCACCGGCGTTCGGCTGCTGACCGGGGTACTGCTGGGCCGGTTCCTGCCCCGGGAACTGCGGTCCCGGCGTCGGACTGCCCGGCCGGGCCGGGAACTGGCCGGACGGCCGCTCGGCCCCGGGATCACGGGGGTCCGGTTCATCGCTGGGGGTGCTCATGGCACTCACTTTAAGCCCGGGATTCTGCCAATTCCAGAGGTCCGGAACGCCGAACGCCCCGCCTGCGGAAAGTCCGCGGACGGGGCGTTTCGCTGCCACTCACTGTGGCTGCGGGAACCGCGCTGAAACCTAGGCTGAAGGTGCGATGAAGGCCAGTTCGAGGTTGATGGCAACCTTGTCGCTGACCAGGACGCCGCCAGCTTCCAGCACGGCGTTCCAGGTCAGGCCGAAGTCCTTGCGGCTGATGGTGGTCTCGGCGGAAACACCGGCGCGGGTGTTGCCGAAGGGGTCCACTGCGACGCCGTTGAACTCGGTCTCGAGGAAGACAGGCCGGGTGACTCCCTTGATGGTCAGGTCGCCCTGGAGTTCGTAGCCGTCGCCGCTGGCAACGAGGCCGTTGGAGACGAAGGAGATCTCCGGGAACTTCTCGACGTCGAAGAAGTCTTCGCCGCGGACGTGGCCGTCGCGGTTGGCGTCTCCGGAGTCGAAGCTGGCGGTCTGGATGGTGGCCTGGATCTTGCTGGCCGTGACGTCGTCGGCGAGGTTCAGGGTGGCGGCGGCGTCCTTGAACTGGCCGCGGACCTTGCTGATGCCGGCGTGGCGGACGGTGAACGCGATTTCGCTGTGGGAGTTGTCGAGGGTCCAGGTGCCGCGGGTGAGCTCGGTGGAAAGTGCCATGGTGCTTCTCCTTGTATCAGTGGTGTACCGGGTGATCGTTGAAGCTTTTGTTGAAGTCTCAACTAACTGCTGCATCCAGTATAAACATGCATTTGCATCTTTTATTCCACCGGTCGGGAACTTTCTGAAAAATTTTTGAGTTCTACTTGATGTAGAAGATTTCGTCATTACCCCTGCCCTTTGAGAAACTGGTAGACATGCCCCAAGCCACTGTCCATTTGCTCCGCCACGGCGAGGTCCACAACCCCGAAGGTGTCCTGTACGGCAGGCTGCCTGAATTCCACCTCTCCGAACTTGGCCGGCAGATGGCTCAGACGCTCGCCGAGCACTTCCGCGAACGCGTCTCCCAGGGCGCCAACATTGTGTATCTGGTGGCGTCGCCGCTCACCCGTGCCCAGGAAACCGCGCAGCCCACCTCGGAAGCGCTGGGGCTGGACATCCACACGGATGCCCGCATCATCGAGGCCGAGAACTACTTTGAGGGCCTTAAGGTCACCAAGGCGGAACTGCGGAAGCCTAAACATTGGCCGCACCTGGTCAACCCGTTCCGGCCGTCCTGGGGTGAACCCTACAAACAGCAGGCAGCCCGCGTGACCGAGGCCGTCCGGGAGGCCCGTGCCAAGGCCCTCGAACTGGGCGGCGACGGAGCCGAGGCCATCCTGGTCTGCCACCAGCTGCCCATCTGGGCCACCCGGCTCAGCGCCGAAGGCAAGCCCCTGTGGCACGATCCGCGGAAACGCGAATGCACGCTGACCTCCCTCACCTCCCTGGTTTTCGGCGACGACGGCGCCCTGCTGCGCGTGGAGTACAGCGAACCCGCGGCCGCCCTTCTTCCCGGTGCCTCGAGCACCCCCGGAGCCTAAGTCATGACTGAAACACCCAAGAGTTCCCGCCGCAGCGTCCTCGCCGCCGGCGGCCTGGCCCTCACGGCGATCACGCTGGGCCTGTCCGCCTGCGCCCAGGAGGACGCCCTGGCCAAGCAGGCCAAGGCCGGGGACAACAAGAACTACGTGGCCGGCGACGGCTCGGTGACCGAATTCACCGCAGCGGACCGCAAGTCCGCCATCCAAATCCAGGGCAAGCTTTTTGACGGCACCGCTGTGACCCCCAAGGACTTCCTGGGCAAGGTCACCGTGCTGAACTTCTGGTTCGCCGCCTGCGCACCCTGCCGGGTGGAGGCGCCGTCCCTGGAAGCCCTGCACCAGGAGTTCAAGGGCAAGGGCGTGCAGTTCTTCGGTGTGAACCTGCGGGATGAGAAGGCCACGGCTGATGCCTTCGACAAGACTTTCGGCCTGACGTACCCGAGCTTCGACGACAAGGACGGCAGCGTGCTGCTGGCCGTGTCCGGCCTGGTGCCCCCGGGCGCCGTCCCTACGACGCTCGTGGTGGACAAACAGGGCCGGGTGGCGTCGCGTGTGCTGGGGGAGATCGAGAAGGGCACACTCAAAGCTCTCATCCAGTCTGCCGTGGCAGAGTAACTTCCCGTGAACAGCCCCTTCGCCGAAGCCATCCTGAACGGTTCGCTGCTGCTCGCCATTCCCGTGGCGCTGCTGGCAGGTCTCGTGTCCTTCCTCTCGCCCTGCGTGCTGCCCCTGGTTCCCGGCTACCTGGGCTACGTCACCGGGCTCACGGGGGTGGACCTGCAGAAGCAGAAGCGCGGCCGGATGCTGGCGGGCATTGGCTTGTTCGTTCTCGGTTTCTCGGTGATCTTCGTGCTGCTCGGCGGTGCGTTCGGGCAGCTGGGCTCCCTGATCTCGGGCGGGCAGAACTCCTGGATCACGCAGGTCCTGGGCGTCCTGGTGATCCTGATGGGCGTGGTGTTCATGGGCGGATTCTCCTGGTTCCAGCGCGACGCGAAGATCCACGCGAAACCGCCGGCGGGCCTCTGGGGCGCGCCGCTGCTGGGCATCACGTTCGGCCTCGGCTGGGCGCCCTGCATCGGCCCCACCTATTCCGCCGTCCAGCTGCTGAGCCTCTCCGGCGGGTCGTCCGCCGCGAAGGGCGCGTTCCTGGCCTTCGTCTATAGCCTTGGGCTGGGCATTCCGTTCCTGCTGATCGCCCTCGCGGTGCGCCGCGGCGCGGGCGTGATGTCCTTCTTCCGGAAGCACCGGCTGGCCATCCAGCGCACCGGCGGGGGTGTCCTGATTGCCCTGGGCATCCTGATGGCCACGGGTCTGTGGGGAACCTGGGTCACCGAATTGCAGTACTGGTTCCAAACCGATGTGAAGTTGCCGATCTGATGAGCGAGCGTGTGAAGTCAACCGAGAATTCCCCGGCAGAGGACGCCCCGCAGCCCGGGCCTGCCCAGACCGACGCTGCCAAGGACGCCGCGGCGCCTGAGGGGCAGAAGGCCAAGGACGCCGTGAAGGCCGCCAAGGCCGGGGCCGCCCTCCCGTCCCTGGGTTTCGTCGGCATGTTCCGCTGGGCCTGGACCCAGCTGACCAGCATGCGAACGGCACTGTTTCTGTTGCTGCTCCTCGCGGTGGCCGCAGTCCCCGGGTCGCTGTTCCCGCAACGGCCCGCGAACCCTTCAGTGGTCACGCAGTACATCAAGGACCACCCGGACTACGGAAAGCTGCTGGACTCGCTTCAGCTGTACGACGTCTACTCCTCGGCCTGGTTCTCGGCCATCTACATCCTGCTGTTCATCTCGCTGATCGGCTGCGTGGTGCCCCGCGCCATCGCCCACTACAAGGCCATGCGGTCGCAGCCGCCGCGCACCCCGAAGCGCCTGTCCCGCCTGCCCGAGTACGGCACCCTGGTGCTGCCCGCGGACGCCGGCATCCCGGCGTCGGACGCCATTGAGGACGCAGCGGCGCTGCTGAAGAAACGCGGATACCGCGTTGAGGTAAGGCACGACGACGGCGCGCGGCCGTCTTTGGGGGCCGAGCGCGGCTTCCTGAAGGAAGTGGGAAACCTTGTCTTCCACACCTCGCTGATCGGCGTGCTGGTGTCCGTGGCCATCGGCGGGCTGTTCGGGTACAGCGGCCAGCGCATCCTGGTGGAGGGTGACACCTTCGTGAACACCCTGGTGGGCTACGACCAGTTCAACCCCGGCACCAACTTCCAGAGCAGCCAGCTCCAGCCCTACTCGATCCAGCTGGATAAGTTCCAGGCCACCTTCGACCGTGAATCCCAGGGCAAGTACGGCCAGCCCATCGACTTCACGGCGGACGTCACCACCAAGGACAACCCCTTGGCTCCGGCCAAGAAGGAAGTCCTCAAGGTCAACGACCCGGTCAACCTCGGCGGCACCAGCATCTACCTGACGGGCAACGGCTACGCCCCGGTGGTCACGGTACGCGATGGCAAGGGCAACGTGGCCTTCCAGGGTCCTGTGGTGGCCAAGCTGCAGGGGCAGAACTACTACTCGTCCGTGGTGATCAAGGTGCCCGACGCGAAGCCCGACCAGTTGGGGTTCGTCGGCTTCTTCCTGCCCACGGCGCTGGTGACCGATAAGGGCATCTCCTTCAGCGGCGACCCCGACCTCATCAACCCGCAGCTGAGCCTGAACTCCTTCTACGGCGACCTTGGCCTGGACAAGGGCGCCCCGCAGAACGTCTTTGAGCTCGACGTCAAGAACCTCAAGGAACTCAACAGCCGGAACCTCAAGGCCGGCGGCATCACCCTCGCGCCGGGCAACACCTACACGCTGCCTGAGAGCAAGGGTTCCATCACGTTCGACGGCGTGAAGAAGTACGTGGGTGTGGACATCCACCACAACCCCGGGCAGCTCTCCGCGCTGATCTTCGCGCTGCTTGCGGTGGCCGGACTCATCGTCTCGCTGTACGTGAATCGGCGCCGCGCCTGGGTCCGCACAGGCACCCACGAGGACGGCAGGACCATGGTGGAGTACGGCCTCCTGGCCCGCGGCGAGGACCACCGGCTGGCCGGCGAGGCGGCAACGCTGCGCGGCCTCCTGTCGCGCACGTGGAACCTGGACGCCGACGATCCCGAAACAGCACCTTCCAACTCCTCACCAGCAGGCTCGCCCGAGCCGAAGAAGGACCAGTAATGTTTCCCATCAACGAGACCATGGGCCAGTACAGCGAGCTCTTCATGCTGCTTGCGGCCGGCACCTACACCGTCGCCTTCATCGCGTTCGCGTGGGATTTGGCCAAGAGCAGCAAGGCCCTGAAGGCGATCGACCTCAAGGCCGCTGCTTCCGTTACACCGGCTGCGCCGGCCAAGGTGCCGGTGGCGGCGGGAGCGTCGGCAGCCCCGTCGCGGACCGCGGGCAGCGGCGGGGACCGCCTGTCCGGACCGGCAGACCGTGCCGAGCGGCCGTCGTCGTACTCTTCCGGCGCCGGTGCCGCAGGGCAGACCGCCGACGACAGCATGCGCTACGGTGAGCGCCGCGCACCGGCACGTGTGGCTGTGGCACTGACCGTCCTGGGCGCCGCGATCCACGCCGCCGCCGTGCTGACCCGCGCGGTGGGCGCCGGGCGCGTGCCGTGGGGCAACATGTACGAGTTCCTCACCACCGGAGCGTTCCTGGTCGCGGCGGTGTTCCTGCTGGTGCTGGTCCGCCGCGATCTGCGCTTCCTGGGCACGTTTGTGGTGGGCCTGGTGATCATCATGCTGGTGGCCGCCTCCGTGGCGTTCTGGACGCCCGTCGGCCACCTGGTGCCCGCGCTGCAGAGCTACTGGCTGGTCATCCATGTGTCCATCGCAGTGCTGTCCTCGGCGCTGTTCACCCTGACGTTTGCCATGTCCGCGCTGCAGCTGGTGCAGTCGCACCGGCAGAGAACCATCGCCGCCGGAGGTGCCGACAAGCTGGGCTTCATGCGCCTGGTGCCGTCCGCGCTGAGCCTCGAGAACCTGTCCTACCGCATCAATGCGATCGCTTTCATCGGCTGGACCTTCACCCTCATGTTCGGCGCCATCTGGGCTGAGAAGGCCTGGGGGCGGTTCTGGGGCTGGGACACCAAGGAAGTCTGGACCTTCGTGATCTGGGTGGTGTACGCCGGCTACCTGCACGCCCGTGCCACCCGCGGCTGGACGGGAACCCGCGCGGCCTGGCTGTCGATCGTGGGCTACCTCTGCGTGGTCTTCAACTTCACCATCGTGAACCAGTTCTTCAACGGACTGCACTCCTACTCGGGGCTGTAGGGGTTCCTGGGGCGTTCCTCGGAGGCGCAGTCGCTTACCTGCGGGTTCGTTGATTGACCAAAAAGGGCCGCCTGGCACGCTTGCTGGGCGGCCCTTTCTGGTTAGACGGTGAACGCGCGGCCGTCGTCGGGTCTCGCGTGACGTGGCGCGGTGGGACGGAACGTGGACTGGCGTGCAGGCTTCCAGCCACGGCTCGTTAAGGCCCTGCGCACCTTGGTGATGGCGCTGGGCTCCATGCCCGGTACCAAGGGGTTCAAGTCCAACTGCGTCAGAACCAGGACGAGCCAGCCGAGTCCCCTGGCGTTTTCGTCACGGTAGATGTCGCTCCTCCGCTGGGCCGGGGTGGCGTGGTGGCCGCCGTCGTACTGGATGGCAATCATGAACTCTTCGTAGGACATGTCGGGGTCCTGCGCCCAGCCGCCTGTCTCGTTGAACATGGGTACGTTGATGGCTGGCTCGGGGAGCCCTGCACCTATCAGCAGAAGCCGCAGCTCGGTCTCCTTCGGTGAATCGGTGTTCGCGCGGATGAGAGCCCGGGCCTTCGTTGCCTTGGCGTACCCAGCCCTGCCCTGCTTACCAGCGAGGAAAGCATCCAATGCCCCCGGCGTGGCGAGGGGAGCCCTGCGTTGCAACAGGAAATCGCCGGCAATGATGAGTTCCTGCAGGGAGAGGATTCCGGCCAGATCGAACCACGTCCGGAGCGGTGACGTGCAGGCCACGTAACGGCCATCGACGATTTCCTCGTCCGGGAGCGCAAACCGGTGGCCGCAGACGTTCTTCCGCCTCACGGCCCTGGCGCCGTCTCGGCTGGTCAGATGGATCACGGCATGGTCCTCGAAACGCAGAGGCAGAGGGAAACCCCAGAGCGCAGCGGCGGAGAGGTGACTGACGACGGCTCCGGTCGCGAGTGCAAGACCCCGTGCGCGAACAAGGAGCGTGATCTCCACGGCCGCTGGCGCGCGTACGCCGTGGCACGGAATTGCCAGGTCGAGGGCGCGGGCACGCCTGCGGGTCAGGCCGGCTGCAGTGGCCTGGCGGATGGTGAACGGCTGTGCCTGCAGGGCGGGAGGAAGGGGGCGTGGACGCGGCATAGGAGCATTCTGCTGCCCGGAGCGGGCATGCATTCCGTTGTCCACAATTTAGGTCCGATGTGGAGGAATAGTGGGCGGTGTCCGCTTCGCCGTGTTGGCATCGTGTTGCTCGGGCGTTTTGCCAAAAAGGGCCGCTCAGTGGTGGTTCGAAGCGGCCGTTTTTGGTAAGTCGACGGGTGAGTGCCTTGGGGGCTACTTCGCCTCGGGATTGCCTTCGGCGTTGGCCTCGCCTGCGGTGCCCGGCTTGCGTGGACCCGGCTCACCCGCGGCCGGGCCGCTGGCGCTTGAACTGCCGCTGCCGGTGCCGGGAGCTGCGCCCGTGCCGCCCGTGCCAGTGCTACTCGTGCCCGCAGCGCCCGTGCGGTGGGGACCGCCGTCGGACTGGTTCTTCCGGGCGGCGTCGTCCCTCAGCTTGCGGAGGCGTTCCGCCTCGGCCTGGCGGCGGCGCTGCTCGAGGTTGCGCAGGAAGTCGGGGTCGTCGTCAGGGGCGGTGGGGTGGTGCTGGTAGACAGGCTGGGCCACTGCCGATGCGCGGGGTCGGCCGATCAGGAACCACAGCGCGGCGCCAATGAGCGGGAGGAGGGCAACCATGATGATCCAGGTTGTCTTGGAAAACCCGCGGGTGAGATGCCTGTCAGTCCGGATCACGTCCACCAGTCCGTAGACGTAGATGGCGAGAATGGCGACTGCGATGGCAACACGAGGCATGCAATCAGTCTAGCCGCCGTGCGCCCCGGCGGAGATTACAGTATGCCCACAGTCAGGCGCCAGCAAAACGCCGAACCCGAGCCGCAGATGTCGCCGGAGCTGCCCCAGGCAACAGGCGCTGCCCCGGTTAACGCGCCAGGCAAGGTGCCCCGAAACGGCCGGAAGGCCAAGGGCGCGGAGGGTCCATGGCACCGGCAGGATACGTTCAGGCAGGACGGCTAAACTTGGATAGTGGCTTTTCTGAAATACTCCCTGATCCGGTTTGCGATCTTCCTGCCCCTGTTTGTGCTGTTCGTCCTCCTGCAGCTGGGGTGGTTTCTGGCCGTCGTCTGTGCGGGGCTAATTTCCTTCGCCATCAGCTACCTCTTCTTCCAGAGGCAGCGCGATGCCGCGACCGCGTCACTGCACGCCCGTTTCTCCGGCCGCGCCAAGCCGATCCGCAGCGCCGGGGAGATCGATGATGCCCGGGCCGAGGACCACCTGGTCGACACGCATCCGGACGTCACCATCCGCAACGACGTCAAGAAGCGCGAACCCCGCGCCGGGGACGCCTAGGCTTACAGCCCGCTGCCTACAATCCGGCGCTCAGAACGAGTCCCAGCGAGAACAGCACGGCATAGCCGAGGTTGATGAGGCCTGTCTGCTTCAGGACCGGGATGAGGCTCTTGCGCTTCCGCCCGTTGATCATGAGCCAGGCCGGCATCAGGCAGGCCGGGATCAGCAGCAGCACAATCAGCATCCACGGCCGTGTGGGAGCCAAAATAACCACGAGCAGGATGGCAACGGCCAGCATCAGGACGTAGCTCTCGCGGGCGTGTTTGTCGCCCAGCCGCACCGCCAGGGTCTTCTTCCCGGCCTGGATGTCCGACGGGATGTCCCGGACGTTGTTGGCCATGAGCAGGGCGCACGCGATGAGGCCCGTGCCGATCGCGCCAATCACGGCAGGCAGGCCGATCTGCCCCGCCTGCGTGTAGGTGGTGCCGAGCGTGGCCACGAGCCCGAAGAACACGAACACGAAGACGTCGCCCAGGCCCATGTAGCCGTATGGGTTCTTTCCGCCGGTGTAGCCCCAGGCCGCCATCACGCAGCCCACGCCCACCAGCAGCAGCCACCACGTCTGGGTGATGAGGACCAGCCCCAGTCCCACGAGCATGGCCAGGCCGAAGGCACCGAACGCGGCATACTTCACATGTTCGGGGCGGGCGGCACCGGAGCCGACCAGCCGCAGCGGCCCGACGCGGTTCTCGTCCGTCCCGCGGATCCCGTCGGAGTAGTCGTTCGCGTAGTTGACGCCGACCTGCAGCAGCAGCGCCACGAGGGCCGCCAGGACTGCATTGAGCGGGCGGAAGGAGCCCATCTCATAGGCCGCCGCCGAGCCGATCAGGACAGGGGCGATCGCGGCCGGCAGGGTGCGGAGCCGGGCGCCTTGGATCCATTGTGCGGCTGTTGCCACGGTGAGTACCTCGTGTTGGGTCGGTGATACGTTCAAAAATGCGTGGCGTGCGCTGGGCACGCGGAAGCCGCAGCGGCGCGGCAGGACATTCTATTTTCCCTGATGGAGCGCGTTGAGGCGTTCAATCATGGCCAGCCTGTCCGGCTTGCCGTTGGGCAGCATGATCAGCTCGCCGGCCGGAAGGACGGTTTTGGGGGCCAGCAGCCCCAGCGTGCGGTGCCATTCCTCGGCCCACGCCGCCCCGTCCCGCGCAGCACCACCGGCACCAGCGCCGCCGGACGTACCGGACGCGGTGCCGGACACGGCCACATAGGCCGCCACGGCCTGGCCCCATTTCGCGGACTCGACGCCGGCCACGAAAGCCGCCGTCACGCCGTCGGACTTTTCCAGCTCAGCCTGCACGTGCGCGGCGGAGACCTTGACGCCGCCGGTGATGATGACGTCGTCGGCGCGGCCCAGCACGGTGAGCCGGCCGTCGGCGTCCAGGGTGCCGAGGTCGTTGGTCCGGTACCAGCGGCCGCCGTCCTCCTCGACGAAGGCCTCGGCCGTCGGCCCCGGCGCGTCCAGGTATCCCGCCGCGAGGGTGGCCCCGCCCAGGTGGATCCTGCCGTCTTCGGCGAGCCGCAGGGCCACGCCTTCGAGTGGATAGCCGTCGTATACGCAGCCGCCACAGGTTTCCGCCGCGCCGTACGTGGTGACCACCCGGAGGCCGGCGTCGCGCGCGGACTCGAGGAGCTCGGCCGAGGCCGGGGCGCCGCCGAGCAGGATGCCGTTGAAGCGGCGCAGCACGGCAAGCGTGTCCGCCGACGGTTCAGCGAGCAGGCGCTGCAGCTGCGTGGGCACCAGCGACGTGAAGCGGATCTTGTCCGTCAGCTCCAGCGCGGCCGCGGTGAAGGCATCGGCGGTAAAGCCCGCGGACAGGTCCATCGCCCAGGGCCGGGTGCCCGCAAACAGCGACCGCACCAGCACCTGCACGCCGGCCACGTACTGCAGCGGCAGCGCCAGGAGCCACTGCCCTTCGCCCTTGAGCGCGAACGCGGTGGCCATCGACGACGCCGCCAGCGCGTCCACCGTCAGGACGGTGGCCTTGGGCGCCCCGGTGGACCCGGACGTGCGGACCACCACTACGGCGTCCTCGAACCCTGGCGTCCGGACCGGCCTCACCACCGGATCGCCGTCGGGGCCGGCGGAGAGTTCGACGGCGGGACCCTCACCGTGGAGGGCGGCCGCCAGCGCCTTGAGGGCGGGCTCGATATTCATTGCGTGCGCCTGGGATGCGCGGGCCTGGGGAGCATGGGGTGCCTTCCGACGAGTACGGGCTTAGAAGTAGTACGGGAACCGGGACCAGTCGGGGTCGCGCTTTTGCAGGAAGGCTTCCTTGCCCTCCACGGCCTCGTCCGTCATATATGCCAGCCGGGTGGCTTCGCCGGCGAACACCTGCTGGCCGGCCAGGCCGTCGTCGGCGAGGTTGAAGGCGAACTTGAGCATCCGGATGGCCTGCGGGGACTGCCGGGCGATGTCCGCGGCGTACTCCAGGGCCACCTCCTCGAGGCGCTCGTGGTCAACGGCCTCGTTCACGGCTCCCATCCGAACCATGTCCTCAGCGGAATATTCACGGGCGAGGAAGAAGATTTCCCGGGCGGCCTTCTGGCCGATCTGCCGGGCCAGCAGCGCCGAGCCGTAGCCGGCGTCGAAACTGCCCACGGTGGCATCCGTCTGCTTGAACTTCCCAAACTGGCGCGAGGCGATGGTCAGGTCGGAAACCACGTGCAGGGAATGCCCGCCGCCGGCCGCCCAGCCGTTGACGACGGCGATGACCACCTTGGGCATGGTCCGCATGAGCCGCTGGACCTCCAGGATGTGGAGCCTGCCGGCGCGGGCGGGATCGATGGTCTCCTGGGTTTCGCCGTCGGCATAGCGGTACCCGTCGCGCCCGCGGATCCGCTGGTCCCCGCCGGAGCAGAACGAGTGGCCGCCGTCCTTGGGGGAAGGGCCGTTGCCGGTGAGCAGCACGGTGGCCACGTCCGGCGTCATCCGGGCGTGGTCCATGGCACGGTAAAGCTCGTCCACGGTCCCCGGGCGGAAGGCGTTGCGGACCTCGGGGCGGTTGAAGGCGATCCGGACGGTGGGCAGGTCCCGCACCACTGTGCCGTCCTCGGAGCGCTCCACCTGCCGGTGGTACGTCATGTCCTGGAAGTCGTCGAAGCCGGACACAGTGCGCCAGCGGGACGGGTCAAAGACGTCGGACACCTTGGCGGGGAATTCGTTGCTCACCGTCCAAGTCTAGTAATCGGCTCAGCTGATGCAGAACTCGTTGCCTTCGGGGTCCGCCATGGTGTGCCATTCGTGGGGCCCTTGGCTGGCTGTCCAGAGGAAGGTGGCGCCGCGGGCTTCCAGTTCGGCCCGGACATCGTCCTTGTCCCGGCCATCGAGGCGGACGTCCCAGTGCACCCGGTTCTTGATGGTCTTCTGCTCCGGCACGGTCTGGAACAGCAGCCGCCGTTCCGGTGCCTTGGCGTCGAGTTCCTCGGTGGGCCGGATCGCCGCGCCGTCCTTCCACACGAGCTTGCCGTTGTGCGTCATGGTTTGGTCTTCCGTGGCGAAGCCCTGGCTGATCATGGACCGGATGAAGCCCTCGTCCTGGGGCTCCACGGACCAGTCCAGTGTTTCGGCCCACCAGTCGGCGAGGTCGTGCGGGTGCTTGCAGTCGATGGCGATCTGAATGTTGAGTCCCATGGCACCAAGCTACGACGGCGGCGCCGCCCCCGGATAGGGGCAGGGCCCGCGACGAGGTGGCAGTTCGCGGCAGTCCCACTGGCCAACACTGCCGCGATCTGTCATCTCGATGGGCCGGACGGCGGGCCGGGCTAGCCTTGCGCCGCCCGCTGCAGCTGGTCCAGGAGCTCCGGCGGGATGGTGTACAGGAAGACCGCGGCCAGCAGGTTCTTGGCGGCATGGACGAAGTAGGAGAACATCAGGTTCCGCCCCGTCCACATGTAGACAAACACCAGCGTGCCGCCCATCGCCAGGTACGGCATGAGCGCGGGGAGCGTGAGCGCTTCCTGGCCCACGATATGCAGGGCGGCGAAGAGGACCACGGACAGCCCGCAACAGACCCAGATGTTGACCCGCCGGCTCAGTTTGCCGATCAGCAGGTGCCGGAACACATACTCCTCGACGAACGGGCCCACCACGACAATCAGCGGCACCATCAGCCAGGCCGGCACCTGCCGCATGAGCGCCTGCAGCTCGGCCTGGTTTACGGATGTCTGCGTGGTGCCACCCACGGCCACCAGGACGGCGGTGACAATCATCATGGCGACGACGGCCAGCGGCACCATCGCGAGCGTAAACCAGGGCCGGGTGGCAAGCACCTTGAGGTCCCGGGACACCACCGCGCGGGCGGCAAACAGTGCCAGGACGCCGACGCAGCCGTAGAACAGGAGGTTCACGCCGTAGGAGGCGACGGCCGGCGTCGGGGCCAGTGCCCGGAGTAGCGGCAGGATCAGTTCCCCGGCCAGCGCGAAGAACGCGGCCACGGCCACATAAAGCCCCACGGCGGTGAGGTCCAGCGGCGAAAACCGGTAGAGATCCGGCCGCGGAGCAGGGAGCATGCGTCTGGTATTCACCATGCCTCCAGCGTAGTGCGCTTGCCCGACGGCGGTGCGAAGCTTGACGGGGCCGGCCGCCCGCGGGCAGGCTTGACCCATGAAGTCCTAACCACGACGCCGGCATTGTCCGGCGTCGACCATGTTCCGGCCTGTATCCGTTACCTGGATCTGTCGACCCGCCTTTTGCCCGCCCGCAGCTTCGCGCCAAGGCATTCGGTGTTGACCTGGCCACAGACAAGGCCCTGTAGAGGAATGCACCGAGACGTGTGCACCGGTCTCCGGGGCCGCCATTTGGACTGCGAGGACTTCCCATGACTGACCCACATTTCCGTACCGAACAGCTGTATCTGTCCGGTGTATCCCACGGCTACGGGGACCGCGAACTCTTCACCGGCGTCGAACTGGTGATCGCCGCGGGGGAACACGCCGCCGTCGTGGGCGAGAACGGTGCGGGCAAATCCACGCTGCTGCGGATCCTCGCGGGTATCGAGCCGCCCGCCGAAGGCACGGCCCAGCGGCATGGCCGGGTGGGCTACCTGGCGCAGACGTCCGGACTTTCCGCACGGCTGACCGTGGCCGACGCCATCGATGATGCGCTCCGGGCACTCCGGGAAATGGAAGCTGAGCTGGAACGGCTTGAGGCCGGCCTGGCATCGGCCGGGCCGGCCGAGCTGGAGGCCTACGGGAACCTGCAGACCCAGTACCAGCTGCGCGAGGGCTACGCCGCGGAGTCCCGCGTGGAGGCGGCGCTGGACCGGCTGGGCCTGGGTGGCCTGGACCGCGGCCGGACGCTGGGGTCGCTGTCCGGCGGGGAGCAGGAGCGCGTCGCGCTGGCCTGTCTGCTGGCCGATCCCGCGGACATCCTGCTCCTGGATGAGCCCACGAACCACCTGGACGCCAGCGGCACAGCATGGCTGGAAGGCCGCCTCGCAGCGCACCGGGGAGCCGTGGTGGTGGTCTCGCACGACCGCGTGCTGCTGCGGAAGGTCGCAGCCGCCGTCATCGAGGTCGACGCCGAGCGCCGCACGGTGAACCGCTACGGCAACGGCTATGACGGCTACCTGAAGGAGAAGCGGTCAGAACGCCAGCGCTGGGTGCAGCAGTACCACGGCTGGATCGACGCCATGGCGGCCGAGCGGCGGCAGGCGGACACCGTGGCCGGCCGGATGGGCTATGCCCGCCGGCGGGACAACGACAAGGCGGCCTTCGACTTCAAGACCGGAACCTGGGAGCGCGCCGCTGCCAGCAAGATTCGGAATGCACAGGAGCGGCTGCGCCGCCTGGAGGACAACCCCGTGGAGCGCCCGCCAGAACGGCTGAAGCTCGACGCCGGGCTCGACGGCGGCGCGAACGGCAAGCTCGACGGCGGGTTCGACGCCGGGCGAGGGGCCGCCCCGGGGGCCGCCCTAGGATCCGGCGGGAGCGCTGGCGGGAGTACCGGGAGCGGACGCGAGGAGGCCGCCGATGGGGTCCTTCACGCCCGCAACACCCGGGTGCCCGGCCGGCTGGACGTTCCCGAGTTCCGCGTGGACCGAGGGCAGAAAATCCTCATCACCGGGCCCAACGGTGCCGGGAAGTCCACGCTGCTCTCTGTTCTGGCGGGAACTCTCGAGCCGGCCGCGGGACAGGTGGTGCGCCACGGCCGGATCGGCTACCTGCAGCAGGAGCTGGAGCTGCCCGAGCACCCGTCCATGCGGCTGCTGCCGGCCTTCGCCGCAGGGCTTGGCGGGAACATCGACGACCACGCCGAGGCGCTGCTGCGGCTGGGCCTCTTCCGCACCAGCGAATTCCATGTTCCCGTGGGTGCCCTGTCGGCAGGCCAGCAGCGCAGGCTGGCACTCGCGCGGCTGCTGCTCGGCCACAAGGACATCATGCTCCTCGACGAACCCAGCAACCATCTGGCTCCCGCGTTGGTGGAGGAGCTGGAATCGGCGCTCGCGGAGTTCGGCGGAACAGTCGTGATGGTCAGCCACGACCGGGCCCTGGGCGAGTGGTTCGACGGCTGCGCGGGCCGGTCACGGGTCCGGGCCCACGAAGGTGCTTCGGGGACATGGCTCAGGTACACGATGGCGGACGGCACGCTGGAGGAGGTGGCGCTGCCCGCCTGAGCCTCGCGAAGCAGCCCCAGCGGGCCCGGCTGAGCCCCCGCGGCGGACAAGCATGCGCCGTCCCCAGGCCTGTGCAAGCAAAGAGAAAACCCAGGCCCGGCGGGTTGCCGGGCCTGGGTTTTCGCGTCCGCCGTGTGCGCCGCAGGCGGAACGGGGAACCCAGGACCTACCGGAACAGGGCGCTGTACGTTCCCATGATGATCCGGTCGCCGGGCGTGGACTTCCTGATGTAATCCACCACGGCCCAGTCGTCCAGCGAGATGCAGCCCGCCGTCGGGACCTTGTTCATGTGCAGGAAGATGGCGAAGCCGGCGTCCTGCACGATGTTGGGACGGTTGTAGTTGACCACCACGCCCTGGCGGTAGTCATGCGTGGCGCGGGTGGCGAAGTACCACATGTTCTCGTCCCAGCCCACCCACGAGGAGGACTCGAAGTACTTGTTGTACGTCGCGGTCCAGGGGTTGCCGCCCCAGCGGGAGCGGGCGTTGAGGGTGCGGTAGGGGAGCGCCGTTCCGGGGTTGCCCAGGCCGAAGGCCTCCGTCACCGAGTACGAGCCCGTGGGTGAGTACAGGTAGCGGGTGGGCCCCGACGGGACACCCGGCGCCTTGAAACCGGAGGCGCCCACGTAACCGTCCGTCCGCCAGTCCTGGACGTACGTTCCGGCCATCCGGACGCAGTAGACGTTGGTGGCATACGACTGGCCGTAGCCCTGGGTGAATGTGAGCAGCACCCGGTTGGCGCCGTAGGTGGAGTACCGGGACCGCCCGTTGTTCAGCTTCTGGCACTCGGTGATTCCGTATGGCCGGGTGCCACCAGCTTTGGTGTAGCCGATGAAGCCGCGCTGGAATGACTGGATGCACTGGTCGCCGGCGCACCGTTCGTTCGCCGTCGGGTAGCCCAGCCAGCCGCCGGCGCCGCCGTTGGTGGCGTACCGCTGGGCGATGCCTGCCCGGACAATCCAGGCCGGGGTCAGCGGAGACCAGTAGATGGCGCCGCCCTGGAACCGCTGGATGCACCCGCCGGCCGCCTGCCCGCAGGCCTCGTTGGCCACGGGATAGCCCAGGGAACTCCGGTTGCCGCCGGTCAGGATGTACCTGGTGCCGATGCCGCCGCGCGTGATCCAGGCGCCTGTGGCGGGCGACCAGTAGATGCTGCCGCCCTGGAACCGCTGGAGGCAGCCGCCTGCAACCTGGCCGCAGGCTTCTGTGGTGGTGGGGTAGCCCAAGACGCCGTTCTGCGCACCGGCGGCGCGCCAGCGGG
This sequence comes from Arthrobacter sp. NPDC056691, assembly GCF_042791415.1. NCBI lineage: Bacteria > Bacillati > Actinomycetota > Actinomycetes > Micrococcales > Micrococcaceae > Arthrobacter > Arthrobacter sp. NPDC056691. Next base: position 5,884 of record NZ_JBHTXX010000038.1, on the reverse strand, counting down.
AGCCCACGCCGCCCCGGATCACCTGGCCTCCGATCTGCGGCGACCAGTAGATGGTGCCGTTGTCGAATGCCTGCGAGCAGCCCCCGTTTTTCAGGCCGCAGGTTTCACCGGCCGACGGCAGGCCCAGCACGGACTCGGCGCCCGACGCTGCCCAGCGGCTGCCGATGCCCGTCCCGGTGGAGAAGTTGAGGAACCGGGTGCCGGTCCAGATGATCACCTTGCCGGTGGAGAACTTCTGCAGGGACCGTACCCCCAGGGCGATTTCGTCGCCGATGGGGTAGCCGAAGGCCGCGAGGCCGCCGCCCGCTGTCCACTGCGGACCGGTGCGCCCGGAGGACAGCAGGACCGGATGGGCGCCCGACTTGGACGTCCAGTAGATCGAGCCGCCGGTGAAGGTCTGCACGCAGAGGCCGGCCGAGCACTGCTCGTTTGCCGTCGGCTCGCCGAGTACGCCGCCCGCCCCGCCAAGGCTCCGCCACTTGGCGCCGATGCCGCCGGCGGTGACAAATTCGGGGTCGGGGCCAGGCGCCGGATCCGTGAGGGCAGGATCTGTGACAGCGGGACCAGTTACAGACGGATCTGTGACAGCGGGACCAGTTACAGACGGGTCCGACGGCGGCTCCGGGGCCGCGGGGTCCGTCACCGGAGCGGTGGCCGGGTCAGTCACCGCCCCCGTTGCCGGGCCGGTTGCCGGATCGGTGCCTGGGTCAGTAACGGGATCGGGTACCGGGTCAGCAGCGGGGGCAGTGGCCGGGCCGGTGGTGTCCGCAGTGGCGCCTGTGGTTTCGGCTGCGGGGGAGGAAGAGTCAGTTGCCTGGCTGGGCGGCGTCCCGGAGCCGACGGCGAGGGCAGGAGAAGACGCGAGTGGTCCGGCCGCCAGGCTCAGGAGCAGGGCAGCCGCAAGTATTGGTTTTTTCACGAAGCATCCTCCACCGACACAACCGGTTCGCACGTGCCGGCCTGGCCCGTGGTTTTGGCGAAGTTCTTTGCAGAAACTTCAGCCGATTTCCCTGCCTGGACCGTTTCGGTGATCAGGGTGTGCCCCTGGACAGCCGCGCCGACGGTGACTGCAATGGCCACTGTGTAGGTCTTGGCTTTATCCGAGGAGTTGACCAGGGTGCCCTTGAACGTCCACTGGCCGTCCGGACCGGCCGCGCAGGTGTGCTCCTGCAGGGCGTCGATCGCGTTCAGCGATGTGGACACATCGGTGGGCAGGGATGGGGCCGTCGTGGGTGGTGGGGATTCCGACGGCGGCTGGGACACCGCCGTCGTACTGGTTGCCGATGGTGACGCGCCCGGTCCGGGAGGGGCTGTGCCCCCGCCGGAACACCCCGAGGCTGCCAGCAGCAAGGCCGCGGGCAGCAGTAGAACTCTCTTTCTCATAGTCCCCCCTGAAGAATGGCGCGAGTGCCGGCCTCCGCATGAGACGGTGCGGACACCATGGCCGGAAACGAATCCCCGGCCATGGTGCTCAGAGTAGCCGCAATCCGGGCTCTTGAGGGAGCCTTTTCTCCATTCGATTACTGTTTCGTTGCCGCAGGTGAGGGCCGTATCAGGCCGGTCTCCGGACGCTGCCGGACGCCGGGAAAGGCAGGGCCGGACGCCGCGGAATGTTGCCCGCGTCACGGGGCAGCCCGGAAATCTTGTACGATGGATGGGCCGTGCGAACCTTCGATGCTCTACGAGTTTTTGTACAGATACCGTCCTCAAAAGGGGCTAAAAGCCGAATTATCTGTACAAAAACTCCAGGTTCCGGAACCGGCAGTGCCCTACCCAAAGGCAACCCCCGACCTGCAAGGAACAGTTGTGCCTCAAAGTACCCCCACAGAACTTATGAGCCCGACGGCTCCATCCGCCGCCGTCGACTCGACCCTCAGCGCCGAGGGCTACAAGAAGACCCTGAGCCGGCGCCACGTCACCATGATCGCGATGGGCGGCGCCATCGGCGTGGGCCTCTTCATGGGAGCCGGCGGCCGGCTGGCTTCCACGGGCCCCGCCCTGATCTTCTCCTACGCCATCGCCGGCGTCATCGCCTACCTGCTGATGCGCGCGCTCGGCGAGCTCATCATGTACCGCCAGACCTCCGGCTCCTTCGTGAGCTACGCCGGCGAGCTGTTCGGCAAGAAGGGCGCCTACCTGTCCGGCTGGATGTACTTCATCAACTGGGCCATGACCGGCATCGCTGAGCTGATCGCGATCGGCCTCTACTTCCAGTTCTTCTTCCCCAATGTCCCCGTGGAGCTCTCCGCCATCGCAGCGCTGGTGCTGCTGGTGGCCGTTAACCTGCTCAGCGTCAAGGCGTTCGGCGAATTCGAATTCTGGGCGTCCTGCCTCAAGGTGGCCGCCATCCTGATCTTCCTGGCCGTGGGCACCTTCATGGTGGTCACCAACGCCAAGGTGGGCGCCGGCCATGCGTCGCCGGTCAACCTCTTCGCCGGCGACGGCGGCATGTTCCCCAAGGGCGCCCTGGTGATGATCCTGGTGCTCAACGCCGTCATCTTCGCCTACAACGCCATCGAACTCGTGGGCATCACCGCCGGCGAGATGGAAAACCCGGAACGTGAAGTGCCCAAGGCGATCCGCGCCGTCGTGATCCGCATCGTGGTGTTCTACGTGGGTTCCGTGACCCTGCTGGCCATGCTGCTGCCCTCGGACCAGTACAAGGCCGGCATCTCGCCGTTCGTCACCGTGTTCGGCCAGATGGGGCTGCCGTGGATGGGTGACGTCATGAACATGATCGTCATCACCGCCGCGCTGTCCTCCTGCAACTCCGGCCTGTACTCGATTGGCCGGATCTTCCGCACCATGGCCAACAACGGCCACGCCCCGCAGTGGCTGACCAGGATGTCCAGCCGCCACGTGCCGTACGCCGCCATCCTGGCCATCGCCGCCGTCTACCTCGTGGGCATCCTGCTCAATATCTGGCTGGGCGGTTCGCACGCCTTCGATCTCGCGCTGAACACCGCCTCGATCGGCGTCATCTTCACCTGGGGCTCCATCTTTGCCAGCCAGATCGCGCTGCGCGAGAAGAAGGGCACCGTCTCCAGCCTGCCCATGCCGGGTTCGCCGTGGACCAGCTGGGCCGGACTCGTGGCGCTGCTGGCCATCACCGTGCTGATCGGCTTCGACACCATGACGGACAAGGCCACGGGCGACGTCTTCCTGCTGGGCCTCTGGACCCTGGCCAGCATCCCGTTCTTCGCCGTGGTGCTGTGGCTGGGCTGGCAGAAGGTCAAGAACAACGAGCCGAAGAGCCATCTCTTCAACTAGGTTCCAGTTTTGATCACGACGGCGGCGGGTCACCTTTTGCGAAAGGCGGCCCGCCGCCGTCGTTCTTTCCATCGATTGCTCCGCAGACGCCCTTTTGAGCGCCCAAAAGGGCGTTTATGGAGCAATCGATGGGGATCTCAGGTGTTTCGCGAAATGCTCCTCGATCCGGCGCCACGCCTCCGGGGCGGCGGCCGGATCCGGGCCGATCCCCATCACGCGCGTCAGCGGGCGAAGGGCCCGTGGGCCTTCCTCCTGGTCGTTCAGGAAGGAGTGCCCCGCCGTCGGGAACTCCCTGACGTCGTGTTCAACGTCCACCGCATCCAGGGCGGCTTCCAGCCTGGCGGCGGCGCCCCGCAGGGTGCGGTCCCTGGCGCCGTAGTTCGCGACGAGCGGGCAGGCGCCGCGGAGCGCCGGCTCGAGGTCGCGGGGGAGGCGGCCGTAGTTCACGGAGGCGGCGTCGAAGCCGTCGTTGGCTGCCAGCAGCGCGAACCCGCCGCCCATGCAGAAGCCGATGACACCCGTCCTGCCGGTGCAAACGGGCGATGCCTGCAGCCAGGACCGCGCCGCAGCGATGTCGGCGAAGACCCGCCCTTCGCCGGTGATCATGGATTTCATGGTTCCAACGAGGCAGCGGCGCGGGCCGCCGTCGCTGTAGAGATCGACGGCGAGGGTGAGATAACCGGCCGCCGCCAGCCGGTCGGCGTGGCGGCGGATCTGGTCGTTAAGGCCGAACGCCTCGTGGATCATCACGACGCCGGGAAAGGGGCCCGGCCCGGACGGTGTGGCGAGGTAGCCGCGAAGGTTCTTGGAGCCGCCGGCTGACTCGCCTGGCCCGCCCAGATCTGCGTACGTCATGGGCACAGTCTTGCACGGTCCGCCGTGCGGGGTGGCAGGCCCGAGCTTGACGCAAAAACGGCGACGCCGGGCTCCCCCCAAGGGAGTCCGGCGTCGCCGTTGAGCGTGGTGTACTAATCCCGCTTGAATTCGTCCTTGACGTCTTCGCCGACCTTCTTGGCGTCGGCCACCACCTGGTCCTTCTGGCCTTCTGCCTTCAGGCGGTCATTGTCCGTGGCGTTGCCGGCGGCTTCCTTCGCCTTGCCGCCGAAGTCCTCTGCAGCGTTCTGGATCTTGTCTCCGATGCCCATGGTGGGAACCACCTTCCGTTGCCGGTTGATCTGACAAAGCCATTTCAGCCTAACACGAAGCATGCTTACTATTTCAAGCCCCGGTCCCACGTTTTCTGTGGCGCCCAGAATGTCGGTGCCGCGGTTAGGCTCGAAGGATGGATCACAGCATCAGCCTGAGTCAGCACGTCAACGCCAGTCCGGAGAAGGTGTGGCAGGTGATTTCGGATGTTCCGGGGTCCGCCGCCACGCTGTCCGGGGTCGAGTCCATCCAGATGGTCAGCGAGGGGCCGTACGGCGAAGGGACCCGCTGGAAGGAGACGCGGTCCATGATGGGCCGGCGCGAAACCGTGGAAATGTGGGTGTCCCAGGCGGATCCGCCGCACAGCACTACGGTCAAAGCGTTGCAGGGGGGAGCCGACTACACGTCCCGCTTCACGCTGGAAGAGAGCGGCGGCGGGACTGACCTGACCATGACCTTCGGCGCGGACGTCCTCAGGCCCACCGTATTCAGCCGGCTGATGCTCGCACTGTTTGGACGGATGGGCATGAACCTGACGCGCAAGGCGCTGGCGAAGGATCTGGCCGAGATCGCGGCGAAAGCGGAGCAGCTCTAGTGGCGGGAAGGTCTGCGGGCAAACCCCGGCAGGGTGCGGCATTGAAGGTTACCCCGCCGAGGCTGGCGCCGGTCACCCTGGACGGGCTCAGGGATGACGACGCGCCGGACTTCAGGCGTGCCGACCGGTACGACGGCGTGCGGTACAGCCGCGCTGCCGCCGACGGGCTGGAGCTCAGCGGCATCACCTTCGCCGAATGTGAATTCGCCGGCGTCTCCTTCAATGAAGCCCAGTTGCGGGGCGCCACCTTCCGGGACTGCGTTGTCGAGGAGGCCTTTGCCCCTGTCCTCAACGCCGCCCGGTCCACGATGCACGACGTCGTCTTCAGCAACCCCAGGTGGGGGTCGGCGGAGCTGTACGAGGGCGGCTGGCAGTCGGTGCGGATCGATGGCGGCAAGATCGACTACCTGAACCTGCGGGGATCGCGTCTGGCGGACGTGCAGATCAGTGACTGCATCATCAGCGAACTGGACCTCGGCTCCGCCACCGCCGCCCGGGTGGCGCTGAAAAACTGCACCATCGGAAGCCTGGACCTCACCGGCGCCAAGCTGAAGGACTTCGACCTGCGCGGCACCGACTTCCGGAGCATCAGCGGCCTGGGCAGTCTTGCCGGCGTCGTGATCGACGAATACCAGCTCGGGCTCCTGGCCCCGCTGCTGGCGGCGCATTTGGGTGTCGTGGTGGCCTGACGGGCCTAAGCCGATGAGGCACCCCTGCTCCGGGGCTGAGGAGTTTTTGTCCACTTGTCACGACTTCGAGGCGCTCTAACCCACGACAGCGCAGGTTGTCAAGCTGTGTGGAGTCACTGGGCTGGTTGTTTGGTTGTTTCGGGTAGGTTGATTCCGGCGTGGCTGGGTGGGGCTGGTGTGGTGG
>NZ_JBHTXX010000037.1:0-50077 GCF_042791415.1 Arthrobacter sp. NPDC056691 | reverse complement strand
CCATCCTCAGCGAACTGCTGCCCCAGCAGTAACCACAAGACCGAAACATCCACCCGCGGTCCAGCGGCGCCGGCCGGACACACCCAAGCCGGCGCCACCCGCCACCCACCACCCGCCATCGATATCCCCGCCGGGGTCAGCCCGGAACCTACTTCACCCTCCCCCGGAAAGGCTTCACCATCATGCAGTTCGGTATTTTCACGGTCGGTGACATCAGAACCGACCCCATCAGCGGTCAGACTCCCAGCGAACAGCAACGCCTGGAGATGATGGTGGCCCTCGCCGAGAAGGCCGAGGAAGTCGGCTTCGACGTCTTCGCCACCGGAGAACACCACAACCCGCCCTTCGTGGCATCCTCACCAACGACGTTGCTCGGCTACATCGCCGCCAGAACCAAACGCATCATCCTCTCCACCTCAACAACCTTGATCACCACCAACGATCCAGTCAAAATCGCCGAGGACTTCGCCGTCCTGCAGAACCTCTCCGGCGGCCGCGTCGACCTCATGATGGGACGCGGAAACACCGGCCCCGTCTACCCGTGGTTCGGGAAAAACATCAGCGACGGCATCCCGCTCGCCATCGAAAACTACGCCCTCCTGCACCACCTCTGGCGCAAAGACGTCGTCAACTGGCAGGGAAAGTTCCGCACACCCCTCACCGCCTTCACCTCCACCCCCCGACCACTGGGAGGAATCCCGCCGTTCGTATGGCACGGCTCCGTCCGCAGCCCCGACATCGCCGAACAAGCCGCGTACTACGGCGACGGCTTCTTCGCCAACCACCTCTTCTTCCCCAAAAACCACTTCGTCAACCTCGTCAACCACTACCGCGACCGATACGAGTTCTACGGACACGGCACACGCGACCAGGCCATCGTCGGACTCGGCGGCCAGGTCTTCATGCACAAAAACTCCCAACAGGCACTACGCAACTTCCGCCCCTACTTCGACAACTCCCCCGTCTACGGCGGCGGCCCCTCCCTGGAAGAAGTTACCGACCACACACCCCTGACCGTAGGCAGCCCCCAGGAAGTCATCGACAAAACCCTGACCTTCCGCGAAACCTTCGGAGACTACCAGCGCCAGCTCTTCTCCTTGGACATGGGGGGCATCCCCCTCAAAACCGCACTGGAACAACTCGACCATTTCGGCGAAATCCTCCCCACGCTACGGCACGAATTCGCCGCCAACCGCCCCAAAGAAGTACCCCCAGGGCCCACCCACCCCGCAACAACGACCTAAAACCCCAACAAGAAAGCCCGGCCGGAACCCGGGCCGGGCTTTTTTGGTATCTGGTGAGCTTGGAGACTCACACCCCCAGTTGCGAACGGTGGCAACGCGATCCGGGCGGCGACGGGCCGGGCGCGCACTGCAGGACGGACGACCCTGTCCAGACGCTCCGCAGGCTGGTGGTCAGTTCAGCCTCGGAACTTTCCATCATGTGCAGGCAGACCCAACGGAACGAGTTGGGACAAAGCCTGGGGGAAACTTGAGAACGACGTCATCCGCGACCTCGAACGTGGCCAGCAAACGCAGCTGCTGGCCACGCTCGAACCGTGGAGACGAGCCTCGCCGAGACTGCCGCCGAAGCGGCTACCCTGCCCTGGATGTGAGCCGCGCGGCGAGGCCGGAGAGGAGGATGTCCAGCTCCTGGTCCCGCTCCAGCACTGAAGGACTGGTTCAGATCTCCTGGACCAGAGACACTGTTGGAGTGTTGGCCGGCTCCGTCACTGATATTGCTGCCATTGATGACGTACTGACCTCCAATGAGCGCCTGTTCATGCGTCTCGACGCGTCCGTTCAACCATCGTTGATCTGGACACCAGGCAGCTCCTCGGCGTGGTGGATGGCCGGACCACATGGGAGTCGGCGAGTGGCTCCTCAAACGCCCGCTGGAATGGCAGCACTTGCGAGACAAAGCGGCATCCGAGGAGAACTCGTTCGAGGAACGTGCTTACCGGTTGGAAAAGCAGCACTTGAGCCGGAACAGGGGTTCTGCGATTTCCTGACCGATGCGGTATGTGAGTGGAGCCACATCTGCAGCCAGGAGTTCGGCGCCTCCCCTGCCCATATCATCGTCGAATTCAACCGGGCACGCTATGCCCACAACGACGAAGAGGCCAACCTAACGGTTTATACCCCGGGCTAAGCCGTAGGGATTATTCCATCTGGCCGACCTTGAGGTCGAACGGGTGCAGGAGTTCATCATGATTTCTTCCTCTCCGCCTGACCTCAGCAAACCTGAGTTTTGGGAAGTTGATGCCCATGAAGATGTGTACGACAAACTACGTAGCGGGGACCAGTTGGCCGCGGAAGCAGCCATGAGGGAGCACTTTGCTCACACGGAGGTGGCTGCATATGGCGCTTTGCGAAACACCCCCTTCCGACAAGTCGCTGACTTTCAACGATTTAGCGAGATGCGCAGAGGGCGTTCCCCCGGACTGTAGGGTTCCAGTTCGTCCATCCCTCAGCCCAGGACTGAGCACCGAGACGACCGCCGGGTGAGGCATTGTCCGACACATTCCTTTTGCACTAGCCAAGAGTCGCTTGCCGTGCCGCCGTTGACTTCCACGTTGGTAGGAGGCCGCCGACGGGCTGTAACCTCACGCTTATGAGTCTCCGGGGGTCTCGTCGACCTCGGCAGTGGTGGGCCGCCGGGCCGCCATCCTGCTGACGTCCGGGAGGCTGGCCACGAACACGTCCGCGGCGTCGATGTCCGCAAGGGCCTTGAGCCGGGTGTCGTCGAGATAGCCCACGTGGGACTGGAATGCCTTCCGGGCCGCTTCCGGGTCGCGTTCGGCGATTGCCTGGTAAATGGCCTCGTGCTGGCGCCAGATCGCATCCCGGTCCAGGAGGTCAACGAACACGGTGTTTGTGGCGGGCCGCATGAGGTGGACGGATGTCATTGCGAGTTCCAGAATCTTGTTCTTGGCCGCCTTGGTGATGGCGGTGTGGAAAACGATGTCCAGCTGGAGCCATGCCTCGGTGCTCAGGCTCTCGTCCAGGGCCCTCTCGATGGGGCGATGGATCGCCTCGAGATCATCCTCCGTCCGGCGCCTCGCCGCCAGATCGACACATTGCATCTCAAGCACCCATCGGGCCTCATCGACGTCGTGCAGTGACACATTGCCAGCCCGGTACCAGAGCCGGATCGAGTCGCTGAGCTGCTCAGCCACACTTTCGGCGTCCGGAACGGCCACGAACGAACCGCCCTTACTGCCGCGTGCGGAAACCACCAGGCCCGTGGCGGACAACGACTTCAACGCTTCCCGAGCCGTGGCCCTGGCAACGTCATAAGTCTCCGCCAGCTCGTGCTCGGAGGGCAGACGCTCGCCAGGAAGCCACTGGCCAGCACTGATGGCATGCCTAAGCTGGCGCGCAATCTGGCCGGACGCGTCTTTCCGCTCGAGCCTCAACGGAACGAATGTGCTCTCCATGGTGGTCTATCCCGTCAGTCCATTTTTCATAAACCCTTTACAACTTCATCTTACTCTTTGCATAATGTCCAATGTTAGACAATTGATGACAGAGACAAGAAGACCTTGGAGTAGCCCTTTGTACACGAAACTCAGCACAGTTGTGGGCAGCGTCGCCCTTGCCTGCGCCCTCGGCCTGACCGCTTGCACAGCACCGCCCCAGACCGCGGTTAGCCAAGAGTCCGCCGCCGGCACGCAGTACCCAGCTTCCGGGGATTCCTCCGCCATGGCCCAGACGCTCGCTTATCTCGCGGGAAACCCCGACGCACGTGGCAAGAAAGTCGCCTACGTCACCGAATGCGCCGCTGCCAACGCCTACTGCCAGGCCCGGTTGCGCGGTGCCCAGGACGCCGCCAAGAAGCTCGGTATGAACCTCACAGTCTTCGACGCGAACTTCGACACCACCACCCAGCTCCAGCAGGTGCAGGATGCCATCCAGCGCGGCTTCGACGGCTACATCCTCTCGCCCGTGGCGGACTCCCCCGGCTGCTCGAACTTCGATCTGCTCAAAGCCACCGGAAAGCCCGTCAGTAACATCAACAGCCCCATGTGCGGAAACCCGGACTACACCGAAGGCACGGCGGGCTTCGTCGGGATGCAGACCACCGGCTACTTCAAGGAGCACCTGACCAACGCCTTCAAGTCCTGCAGCGCGGCCTGCAACGTGGTCGCCGTCGGCGGTTTTGTCGGTTCTGACCTTTTCACTCGCTGGGAAACTGCCCTCAAGGAAGCGGCAAAGGAGTACCCCAACGTCAGGATCGTCGCGGACCAGCCCGGAAACTTCGATCCCGCCAAGGCACTGAGCGTGGTCCAGGACGCCATGAGCGCGAACGCCCGCGTTGACCTCGTCGTATCTTCCTGGGACGACATGACCCGCGGCGTCGAACAGGCCGTCCGCGATGCAGGCAAGAAACCCGGAGCCGATGTGCGGATATACAGCGTCGGCGGAACCGCGGCGGGCATCGCAAAGGTCGCAGAGGGCGCATGGACCTCAACATCCGTCCTGCTCCCCTACCAGGAGGCGTACTATGGCGTGGCACAGTTGGCCAAGGCCCTGACAACGGGCCGGGACACCCCCGGATTCACTTACCTGGCGCAGGCCCCGGCCATCAAGGACGGCCCGGGATCGATCTTCATCACCGCCGCCAATGCCGGCAAGTTCAAGGCCGAGTACTGATGGATACGCCCACAGTTCACACACAAGGTCCGGGCACGGATCCCGCGGCGGAGGCCCTCCGCGTCGTGGGGCTGAACAAGTCCTACGGTGCGTCCCGGGTGCTGAAAGACGTCTCCCTTACGGTCGGAGCCGGGGAGATCCATGCCCTCGTGGGCGAAAACGGGGCAGGAAAGTCAACTCTCATCAAGGCGGTCGCTGGCGCCATCGATACCGATGCCGGATCCATCGCCGTGTGGGGCCGGGACGTCACGGGAGCCGGACCGGCCCACGTCTCCAAGGCCGGACTTGCCGTGATCTACCAGGAACTCACCATCGTTCCGGGGATGAGCGCCCTCGCCAACGTGTTGTTGGGCAGTTTGCCCGCCAAGCTCGGCTTCGTTGACGGCCGCAATGCCCGCAGGCAGTACGACGCCGCCGCAGAGGCAGTCGGCGTCAGCATCAAGGCCCGCACCCCGGCCGGCACGCTTTCCACTGCCCAGCAGCAGATGCTGGAGATCATGCGCGCCCTCGCCAGCCAGCGCAGGCTCATCATCATGGACGAACCCACCGCATCGCTGGGTCCGTCGGACAGCGCCCACCTGCACACGGTGATGCGCGACCTTAGCAGCCGGGGCTATGCCATCATCTACATCTCGCATGACCTGGACCATGTGCTGGCGCTCGCGGACACCGTGACTGTCCTCAGGGAAGGAGCTGTCATCGACAGCCGCCCGGGCACCACTTGGACCAAACCGCAGCTGATCCGGGCCATGCTCGGAAACGATGTCACGCCCGCGCAGCAGCGTCCTGCTGTATTGCGCCAAGGTCCTCCGGTGCTCAGCGTGCGTAGCCTGCGGGCTCCCGGAGTTGACCTGCCGGCCGTCGACATCCATGCCGGCGAAATCGTGGGGCTGGCAGGTCTGGTCGGTTCAGGCCGCACGCGGCTCCTGCGTTCCCTCGCAGGTGCTGCCGCGGTCACCGAGGGCGAGCTGAGCATCAAAGGTCAGCCCGTGCCATGGCCCGGGTCGCCGCGGTCCGCCATCAGGGCAGGTATCGCCCTCGCGCCCGAGGACCGCAAAGGGCAGGGCCTCGTCCTTAACCGATCAGCCGGATGGAACGTGGCACTGGGCCAGTTTAGGAAAGCCGCGGGCGGTAAACCGCTGCAAGACGCCCGTGCCAGTGCATGGGCATCCTCCGCCTCGTCTCGCATGGGCTTCGACCCCCGCCGACTCGCATCCCACGCCGGGGAGCTCTCCGGCGGCAACCAGCAGAAGCTGCTGCTTGCCCGCTGGCTCGACAGAAACCTCACCTGCCTCCTGCTCGACGAGCCCACCCGGGGAATCGACATCGGAGCAAAAGCCCAGATCTTCGAGACCGTCCGCGCCCTTGCCGATGAGGGGTTGTCCGTCCTATGGTGCAGCAGCGACCTTGAAGAGGTCGTACAGCACAGCGACAGAATGATCGTTCTCTCGGCGGGGAGGGCCATCGCGGAACTGCCCGGCGGAGCCAGCGTCCAGGACATCTTGGACCTCAGCTACGCCGCGACCCGTGAAAGAACCCCGGGCGGCGAAAACCCCACCAAAATCCATCCAAGCCTCACAGAAGCAGCAACGACATCATGACAACAGCAATCTCACCACCGGCATCCTCACGGGTACTGCCGAAGATCGGTTCGTTTGTCCGCAGGTACGGAGTGGTGGCCGCGTTCTTGGCCCTGACCGCCATCATCACGGCGGTCCAGCCCGGCTTCCTTGCCGGCGGCAACCTCGCCAACATCCTGAGCCAATGGGCGCCGGTGGGCATCATGGGAATCGGCATGACCTATGTGGTGATCACCGGAGGCTTCGACCTGTCAGTCGGCGCCGTCTATTCCCTTTGCGCGGTGGTGGCCGCAGGCGTCGGACGCACCGAAGCGCCCGTCGTGGCCTTCGCCCTAGCCATCACCGCCGGGCTAGCGGCCGGTGCCGTCAATGGAATCGTGGTCACGGTCCTGAAGGTCAATCCCTTTATCGCCACACTCGGCAGCTCCCTGATCCTCGCCGGCGTCACCCTCGTGGTGACCGGAAACCGTGCACTGGTTGTGAGCTTCGCGCCGTTCAAGGAACTGGGCAGCGGCAGGCTCGCGGGTGTCCCCTACTCCGGAACCGTGCTGATCCTGCTCATGATTGTGGCCGGCTGCATCCTGGCCTACACGCCCTTCGGCCAGTCCATCTACGCCGTCGGGGGAAACAGCGAAGCCAGCCGGCTGGCAGGAATCCGCACCTCCGGCGTCGTCACCAGCGCCTACGTGATCTCCGGCGCATGCGCCGGGATTGCCGGGGCCATCACGGCATCACAGCTCGGTTCGGCCCAGCCGAACCTCAACCCCAACCTCGTCTTTGACGTCCTGACGGTCGTCATCGTCGGCGGCACCTCGCTCGCCGGCGGCAAAGGGGCCATCTGGCGCACCGCCATTGGCGTCGGAATCCTCGCCACCCTCCAGAACGGATTCAACCTGCTGGACGTTGACGCCTACTACCAGAACATCATCAAGGGGATCATCATTATTGCAGCACTCACCCAGGTCAACACCGGCCCGCTCAGGCACCATTTGAGCCGCCGCACCACAGCAGATCCCGGCCTATCCCCCGCCGCGCCTCCCGTAATCACTACCACTACCAATTCCTAGGAACAGCCATGACCTTTCCGAGCAACATCGAAGAACTGACCATCACCGAGGCACATGAGGCATTCCGTGCGGGCACGTACACCGCCCGTGAACTGGTGGAGGCCTACCTGGATCGGATCGAACGCCTCGACCGGAACGGCCCACGTCTCAACTCGATTCTGGCCGTCTCCGGCACCGCCCTGGATGAAGCCGCCGCCCTGGACGCCGAGTTCGCACAGACCGGGAAGCTCGCCGGTCCCCTCCACGGCATCCCTATCGTGGTCAAGGACCAGGTCGAAACCAAAGGCATCGAAACCACTTTCGGCAGCGAAGCGACCGGCAGCTACACGCCGGGCAAGGACGCCACCGCCATCGGCAAGCTCCGTGATGCCGGTGCGATCATCCTGGCCAAGACCACCATGCCGGACTTCGCCACCTCATGGTTCTCCACCTCCTCCCGCAGCGGCATCACCCTGAACCCCTACAACACCTCCCATGACCCGGGAGGATCCAGCAGCGGAACCGGCGCGGCGGTTGCCGCGAATCTAGCCATGGTCGGCATCGGTGAGGATACCGGCGGTTCCATTCGCGTTCCGGCCTCCTTCTGCAACCTCGTGGGGCTCCGCGTGACACCCGGACTGATCAGCCGGACCGGCATGTCCTCGCTCGTGGTCCCTCAGGACACGGCGGGACCCATGACGCGGACCGTCACTGACGCGGCCATCGTGCTCGATTCGCTGGTCGGGTTCGACGCTGAGGACCCCTACACGGTAACCCATGCCCTTGCCCGCCACACCGGCAAATACGCCGACGCCGCCGCCGAACCGGCGCTGGAAGGCAAACGGATCGGAGTCCTCCGTCAGGCTTTCGGCCGGGACGACGACCCCGAAGAGGCGGCCGTCAACGCCGTCGTCCGCACAGCCATCCAAGCGGCCGAGAGGGCCGGCGCTCAGATCGTGGACGTGGAAATTCCCGACCTGAACCGCTACGTGGCAGACACCTCGGTGTACTTTTCCCGCTCCCGCCAGGACATCAACCATTTCCTGGCGAGCCGCCCGGAGATCGGCATCGAGTCAATGGAGCAGCTGCTGGCCGCCGGAAAGTTCCACGAAAAACTCGATTTGTTCGTCGGCATCGCCTCCGGCCCGGCCTCGCCCATGGATGACCCGACCTACCCGGGCCGGGTCCTCCTCCAGGGCGAATTCCAGCGCCTGGTGGCCGGCATCATGATCGATCAGGGCCTCGACGCCATCTGCTTCCCGGACGTCAAGCTTCCGGCGCCGAGCCATGACGACATCTTCAACGACCGCTGGACCTGCCTCACCTACCCCACGAACACAGTGATCGCCTCCCAGCTGCTGTTCCCAGCCATCAGCATCCCTGCCGGATTCACGGACGACGGCCTTCCCGTCGGACTTGAGCTCATGGCACTGCCCTATTCGGAACCGCAACTGCTGGGTTTGGCCCGCGGTGTCGAAATCGCCACCTCCGGGCGCCGCGCCCCGGTCCTGCCCGGAGCCACGGCATGAGTACAGACACCGCCGCCCGGCGCACAGTTACCCTCAACGCGGACATGGGCGAGTCGTACGGAATCCACTCGTTCGGCAATGACACCGCATTGCTGCCCCTCGTGGATTCCATCAACGTCGCATGCGGGATGCACGCTGGCGACCCCGGCTCCATGCACACCATCGTGACCAAAGCGGCCGAAGCCGGCGTCCTCGTGGGCGCCCATCCAGGCCTGCAGGATCCCGTCGGCTTCGGTCGGAGGGCCATGGATCTCACCGCCGAGGAAGTACGGGATCTAGTTCGATACCAGGTGGGAGCACTCTCCGGATTCCTCGGCGCCTCAGGAATCCCGCTCAACCACATCAAACCCCACGGCGCGCTGTACGCAATGCTGGCCCGCAGCGAAGAGCTTATGGGCGGACTTTGTGAAGTCGCACTGCAGTACGGCGTTCCCGTCTACGGGCTTGCAGGCACGTGCCACGAATCAACCGCGCTCAGCCTCGGAGTGCCGTTCGTTTCAGAGCTATACGTTGACCTGGACTACCGGGCCGACGGCACCGTAGTGGTGAACCGCACGGGGCACATCGTCGACCTGGACCTGGCGGCAACCCGCACCCGCCAGGTTCTTGAGCGCGGAACGCTCACTGCCGTGACCGGCGAGCAAATCCCGTCCCGTCCGGACACTATCTGCATCCATTCGGACCTTCCCAACGCCGTCGAGCTCGCCACCGCCGTGCGGCAATCCCTTCAGCTCGGCTAGAGGGGCCGAACGTCCACCGCTGGAGCGATGACGTCATGACCACATGGCTCCAGCGGTGGCTTGGTATTGCCCGAATGGACCTCGATCCCGAGACTTCAGCAGTTGAACCGAGGTGCAAGGCGCATGAGGCCAGCCAACGCTCACATTGCAGTCGAAGCGTCCTGTCAGCGGACCATGGCGTCACAATCGTGGCCGGGGTATCCATCCCCGCGATGCCACCGCGGAGATGGAAGATCGTCAGTGGCGCCGCCTGCGCTTTTCCGCTCCCCTAGGTATGTGTCCGAACTAGAAGAGACAGTGATCTTTAGAAAGGGAAATCAGTTGAAAGAAGTGCTAACTAGAACCGAAATAGAATTCCTGCAGTCCCTGGTCGTGGATGACCTGGTCGAGGTTTTCGACGAACTGGGCACCGTCCTGTGGCAAGGGGGCGGTTGAATCATCGGCTCCGCATCTGGGTTTCGCCTGGATTCGTACCGACACCGGAGAACGCAGACTGTTAGACATTCAGGTGCACTCGATACGACCGCTTGAGGACCTAAGCGGTCGAGTGGAGCCTAGCCGCTGAGCACGCGCTCTCCCTACAAGCCAAGAAGCCAATTCCTCCGGCTGCCCGTTTTGAGCGGGGCTCCGAAATCCTGGAAAGTACAATCACTAGAAGCAAGGGGTCAATGACCGTGACCAGCGATAACGCGGAACACATCTATGTGGATGTCCAAGAACGACACGAGGTGGACGGCGCCCTCGATGCAGGAGCAGCCGCGTTCCCGAACGTTCGAAAACCCTGAAAAAGGGCATCCTGGTCACGCGCAGCGGACCAGCTACCTTCACCGCCACCTTGAGCGCTGAGATTCCCTACGGCACGATTCACGAACGTACGATCTGGTAGACACCGCCGATCATCGCCACCTCACGTATCAGGAACGCTGCGGCCTAGTGGGGCTAAGGCGCGACGCCGCACCGGCCCCTGTCACCGGGTTCATGGCTCCTCGACGTCCAGCAGGATCACCGGCCTCATGGCCGCTACGCCGATGCCGGTATGGGTTCTCTGGACTCTTCTATGACCCTACGTCTGGATGCGGCATAGATTGCGGGAGGGCCTCCCTTCGCCACCGAAGGCTCCGAGGCCTATGCGACTGTGATTTCGGCCGCCGGCAGGCATGTGAAGAAATGGGGCTGTTCGACCGGGGCGAGAGGAACTATCACCCACCGGTTTCCGTAGTACTCCACATAGGAGTCTGACGGGCAACGGGAAAATGCTTCTTCGCGTGTCAACTTAGTTCTCCAATCGACATTGATCCTCACCGGCACGTGGAACCGGTCCCATCCTTGGTTCTTGTGTAACATCGCTCGCAGATTTGGCGGAGTATCCTGTCTCGCGGGCCCCTCCACCCCTTTTAGCTAGGGGAGCCCGAGTGCTTTCATCCGCGAATACAGGGTGGAGCGGCTGATCCCGAGCAGTTCAGCAGCCTGAACCTTATTGCCCCTCACCTGCGCCAATACCTTGCGGATTGTGTCGAACTCAGCTTGCTCCAGGAGTCCTAGGTTCCGGCGGCGGCCACGGGTGCGGTAACGCTCCGGAATGTCGCTGAGAGTCACATCGCCGACGGACCTGGCAGCAAGTACCTCGTCCAGCACACTCTGTAACTCCTTGTAGTTACGTGGCCAGTCGTGAGCTAACAAGGCGGCCAGAGCCGGGGACGTGAATCGAACGTTCTTGACGCCACGGTCCGCCAGTAGTGACGCTACTATCGAAGCCAGCTCGGGTCGCCGTTGTCGCAACGCTGGTAGCTCGATAATTGACCGACAATGCGTCGCGATCGGGGCGATTGAGTCCATGCCGGTATCAGTCGTCAGCACGACGCGTGCGCTCGTTTGCTCCATTGCATCTAACAGCACCCGGAGGAGCCGCGCATCAAGAAGGTGGACTGACTCTACAACGAAGCTGGTCAGGGACTGCTCTGCCAGGCTCTGAAGACTTGCTGCCCATTTCTTTGAGCCGTCGACTACAGCGTCGCTGGCGTCAATCACCTGGACGGAATCGTCAGCCGTTACGCTGCAAGCTGCCGCGGTACGGCCCGATCCCGGTTCGCCGGAGATGAGGACATGTCCAGAGGCATTGCGTGCCCGCACGAGCTTCTCGGCAAGATCGTCGCCTACGGTTCGGTAGCGGACCGTAGCGCGCGGCACGGCTGGCGTACCTTCTTCGTCTCGCAGAACGCGGAACACCGCGCCCTGATCCGAAACCCGCTCTATAAGGACAGTTCGCTGTCCCATGCTCAGGTCCATTTGCACTCGGTCCCCGAAGACTGTAGTACGCTGCGCGGCAAACTCCTTGAGCAAAGCGAGGTCATTGTTCCCTAGCTCCGTGGCCGCCGCTCCGTTC
Source organism: Arthrobacter sp. NPDC056691 (assembly GCF_042791415.1). Classification (NCBI taxonomy): domain Bacteria; kingdom Bacillati; phylum Actinomycetota; class Actinomycetes; order Micrococcales; family Micrococcaceae; genus Arthrobacter; species Arthrobacter sp. NPDC056691. The sequence goes on along the minus strand of NZ_JBHTXX010000037.1, from coordinate 38,144 downwards.
GTGAAGGTCTCGCTTGGCTCGACCGCCACCACGGGCATTCGGCGGTGACCTTCACATGCGGCGCGAAATGCGAGCAGGAGCGCAACTTGCGCGTCCGAATAGGTGTTTAGGAGCCTCTGCTGGATTTCCCGGACAGCCGAGGTCAACACGGGCTTCATGAGGGCCGGGCTTTCCCGTCCTGGACCCATTATGTTGATCACGCCTTCCAGTCGCCGTGTGCCAAGCTGGAAAATCGGGAGGCCGAAACAAATCTGGTCGCGCAGGCATTCTAGAAAATGCTCTTCGCCGAGCACAAAAACACCGCGTCTGGTCTCGATTGGCGTTGAGATCGCATTGGTGCCGCTTGTTTGTTCTGTGAATTGGGCGCCGATCACGACGCCCAGGCGATCCGACGCGGCAGCCAGACGCGTAGTGCCAAATGTACGGTGCAGGATGTAGCCTTCGTTGTCGGCAAGCAAGAGCCCAAAATTCGAGTCGTGCAGTTGATTCTCAAGACCTTCGAGAATCGGTGTGGCTGCCCGCATGAGCCGCGACTGGAGATTCATTTCAGCGAGCTGATCAACGACGATCCCGCTGCCGGGGTTTAGCCCAGCTAGCGTCGATCGATGCCACGACTGTCGGATATCCGGGTCTAAGGGCGTATCCTTTTCAGTCATGCGACTTCCGGCGAGGTCACGGATGAACATTATGGCTCAACTTCCAGGCGACGATTCCGCACGGAGCGCCACCGCTGAGTGCGAACTGATAGTGATCAAGGCTAGTCAAGCGTCTGGCATAGCAACATATGCACGCGCACCGTTTGCGTGATCACGACTGTGCATGCCGGCATTACTAGTCGCGCCTTCGCGAACCATCCGCCAAAAGTGCCGACCTCCCTGACATCGGGTTGGCCTCAAAGGAGCCGCAGTGGGTCCGTTACGGTGCCGGAAGACTTACTGGGGACTTTGCGGTCTTTTCCCATTTGTAGTCGATCCAGATCTCATAGCCTTCCCACCTTTGCACCATGGTGCGTGTATTTACTCCGTCGACGGCAAGCCACAGAATCGAGTTGTCGTCGGTGACGGCATCGACAATGCCCTGTCGAACGAACTCGTTGTGGAGGCGCACCTCGACGACTTCACCCACTAAGGGCAGCCAGTCAGGCTGAATATGAAAACTCATTGGTCTCCGTTCGGGTCTATTGCTGGGTGGTCCAGCGTGGGAACCGTCTGGCAGCCTCGTCGGTCCCTGGTTTCTGATAAAGGAGCGGCCTGACACCTCGGAGCCCGTTCTCAGAGCCCAGGCAGCCGAAAACAGTCACCGTGAGCCAGGCGTGGCCCCTTGATAAAAGAGCTCACACTTAGGAGTTGTTTGTGGTTACCTTCCGAATTGCAACTTGCCCTTTTCTGACGGCAAGGCTGTAGAGCCAGAGGCTGATGAGGGAAAGAATTGCTGCATAGATTGAGAAGGCCCAAACCATGTCCTGTTGTTGGGCCCACACCAGAATGTACGAGGAGGTTCCGCCAAAGACAGCGACTCCCAAGCCGTAGGCGACGGCCATGCCTGTGGTCCTGCACTCGGGCGGCATGAGAGTGGAGATGATGAAGTTGAACAGCGTCTGGTTGAGGGCTATGGCGATTCCGCCGATGAGCATCACAGCTGCGAACGTCAAGATGCCACGCTGGTTGTACAAGACGATGAGAAATACAGCAGGAACCAGAGTGAAGCGGACGATCGTGAACACTTTCAGATTTCCGTACTTGTCGCATAATGCCCCCACGTATGTTCCAGCGACAACCATGAGGATGCCCAGCATTGTTGTGACGGCGAAGATGTGCGTCGGGTCTTCGTTGTAGGCGGCGCGTGCAAGGCCGGGAAGGCCGACTGTCCACGCATAGTTAGCGGCCTGTGTCCCCGCCACCACGAAGAGAACAGCGAGGAATCCCAGCCGACTCTTCCAGACTTGGCGCCATACTTCTGCCGTGGTGGGCGGTGCATCCCCGGATCGGACACCTGCTCCGGTTTCGGGCAACGAACGACGGAGGTAGATTACGAAGACACCAGCGAGCCCACCGAAGAGGAAGGGTATCCGCCAACCCCATTCCGCCATGGCATCGCCGCCCACGCAGGCGCTGACGATGAAGGACACAAGTGAGGCGAGCATGATTCCGGCTTGAAGGATTGAACCCGAGACGATGGTTGTGAAGCGACCTTCCTGTCCGGGCGTTGCCATCTCTACCGCCGCCGCGTTTCCCACAGCCTGTTCGATGCCGGTGGAGAGGCCTTGAATGAGGCGTGCGCAGACCAGCACGGCCGCGGCCCATACGCCGATCTGGTCATAGGTGGGCAGCACTCCCATGAGCAAACTGCTGCCAGAAATGGCAGCGATGGAAATAACCAGGATCTTCTTATGCCCAATCCGATCCGCGATGGGGCCGATGAAGATCCCTGCCAACGGCCGGGCAACGAATCCTACAGCGAAGACCATCAGTGCGGACAGGGTTGAGGCGACAGGGTCGCTGCCTGGAAAGAAGTGTGGAGCGAGGAGGGCTGCCATGAGCCCGTAAACGGTGAAATCAAACCATTCCAGGGCCATGCCGCCGCCGAGGGCCATGGCGTTTCGTTTGTTGATTCTTCGGGCGGGGGCACCCGTCTGGATGCCGGTTGCCCGGGTTATTTTTTGGCTCGTCATTGCGCCTCTTCGTTAGGTGATTTTTGGATGCATGTGGACACGGAACCGGGAAGGCTGTTCTGCGTCGCGCTTCAGGTGGGTTGCCATAGGCCAAGACGGCGCTCTGGGAGCAGCGAGTGAGTACTCCAAGGTGGCCTGTTGCCCCGGCAAGTGCTTCTGTGGAGAACTCTGAACCGAGCGGGCCGGCGGCCAACGTGACCGCCGGTCCGTTTAGCTGTGCCCTGCTTACATGGCGATCACTAGATCGTTTGTCCACCGTCGATGTACCAGGACTGGCCGGTTACGAAGCTGGACGCGTCGGATGCCAGGAAACCGACGGCGTTGGCGATATCTTGGGGCTGGGCGAGTCTGCCCATCGGAATTCCTGTCCGGAATACGCTGAGGTCGCCCTCGATTTGGCGTTCGGGTCCTACTCCCAGCCGCGCCCATTGTTCGCGCTGCATGTCGGTTTCGGTGGATCCGGGATTGACGGTGTTCACTCTGACACCCTGGCCTGCTACTTCCAAGGCGAGGCACTGTGCCATCATCTGGGTGGCAGCTTTGGATGCGCAGTAGGCGGCGAGGTCGAGGCGAGGCTTGGTTGCGCAGTTGGACGTGATGACCACGATCGATCCCCGGGTTTCGTGGGCGATCATTTTTCGGGCGGCAGCGGCGCTACATAGGTAGGCCGCTCGTGTGTTCACGGCAAACTGTTTGTCCCAGAGGCCGATGTCGCCCGAGAGCAATTCTCCAGGGTTGCAGACTCCCGCGTTGTTCACGAAGACATCAAGGCCACCCAGGTGGCGCGAAGCGGCGTCGACTGCTTTTTCCACCGATACAGGGTCCGTGAGGTCTGCGGCGACGCTGAAACCTCCAAGTTCGGCGGCCGTTTCGGCTGCGGTCGCAGCGTCGATGTCAATGATGGCGATTTTTGCGCCCTGGGCGACGAGATGGGCTGCGATTGCTTTGCCGATGCCGCGACCGGCACCCGTGACGATGGCACTTTTTCCGCTAAGGGACGTACTCATTTTTGTACTCCGATGTTTCGTTCGAATTGAAGAGAATCAGTATTTGCGGTCGCGACCGGGTTCAGTGCTGCTTCGAAGGCGCTGGTGATCGCCTCGCGTGCCTTGCCGGCTTGGGCGGCGTCCCCGATGATCATGAGTCTGTCGCTCGGAAGGTGTGTCAGGCCCAGCGAACGGACGAGGGAACTGCCTCTTCCGATGCGGAACCTGTAGTAAAAGAAGTCGCGAACCTTATGATTGCTGAATACCTTCTTCACGGCTCCTGACTTCATGAAGCGCGTGTTCAGGATTTTCTCCACCAGAGGTCCAACTCCTCCGCGGTATCGGGCTCCGGCGGCGATGACGATGAGATCTGCTTCCTGCAGAAGTTCGGTTCTGGCGTGGGCAGGCTTACCAAGATGAAACCTGACGCCGGCCCGTCTGCATTCTTTTTCCAGGTTGGCGATGTAAGCGACAAAACTCGGTTCGGCGGCCTCAACGTCATTGAAGATCGGCGCTTTCCCGGTCAGGAGAAAATTCCCTCCCGCGTGGTCTCTTTTGTCGAGAACGCAGACCGTATTGCCAGCTGCAGTCAATGCCGCGTATGACAGACCAGCGGGGCCGGCCCCAATGACGACGATTTTCCGCCCGGTCGCCAGGCCGCCGGCGGCGAACTCCAGTTCCCGGCCAGTAGTTGGGTTCACAACGCAGGAAAGGTTATCGCCGCCTCGCATGTTGTTCACACAGTGATTGCACGACAGGCAGCTCCGCACAGGGTTCCCGGACTGGGCTTTGTTCACCCATTCCGCGTCTGCCAAGAGGGGACGGCCGATGGCTGTCATATCCAGCTTTCCCTCACGTATTGCCCTACTGGCCAGTTCGGGGTCGCCCAGTCTCCCGACGCCGATGACGGGGACGTTGACACGGGACTTGACCGCGGCGGCCATGTCCAGAAATATCCCTTCCTTGTACTTCATGGGCGGAATCATGATTTCGGCACCGGGCTGGGACCGGTAGTGTCCCGCCGTGACGCTGATGGCGTCGGCTCCTGATTCGACGGCCCACTCCGCCACGACGTAGGCGTCCTCAGTGTGTAAGCCGCCAGCATAGAAGTCTTCTGCGCCAAGCCTGTAGATTACGGGCAGCCCTGGAACCGCTGCTTTAATGCCTTCGATGATTCGAAGACCAAACCGGGCGCGGTTTCGTAGCGATCCGCCGAACTCGTCCGTCCGAGTATTCTCCGATGGGGAGAGGAACTGAGTGATTAGGTAACCGTGCGCGCCGTGAAGCTCCACCATGTCGAAACCGGCCTTTTTGGCCCGGCCGGCGGCGGCAACGAACGCCTCGATTGTTTCCTCGATTCGCTCCTGGGTCATCGCCTCCGGATGGGCTAACTCCTTTTCGATTTCGAACACAGGAGTTGGTATGGCTGAGGGGGCGACGGGCTGCACACCCGAAACCGCGCGGCGAGCCCTGCTGCCGCCGTGCCCCAACTGGATAGACGCGCGGGCACCTTCTTCGTGGATTGCCTTTACGATCGTTTCCAGTCCCGGCAGAAACTTGTCGTCGTAGATGCCCAACTCGTGGAACCGGTGACGTCCGGCAACTTCGGGGGCTGCCATTTCGACGGTAATCAGCCCAACGCCTCCGCGGGCGCGCGCTTGGTAATAGGCGACTGTGGCAGAGGTAGCAAAGCCCGCATTCGTGGAGTACCGAGTCGTCATGGGCGGCATGACCACCCTGTTCCTGATCTCGACGCCGCCGATGGAGATCGGTGCAAACAATGCCGCGTTCTGCGTGTCAGGCATGGACGAGCCCAGACTCGGCGATCGCCACGCGCAAGGCTTCCCTTTCAGCGTCGCCAAGCGGCTGGAGCGGAGAGCGCACGTGGGCTTCATCGATGCTGCCGGTCAGTGCCAGGATGTTCTTCATCCGGTTGTGTCCGTCCAGAAGAGGTTCCTTGTAGCATTCCTCGGCCAGCGGCCAGATCTGGTCCCATACCTTGCGGGCTTCGGCAAGGTCCAGCTTGTTGACAGCTTCCCAAAGCCGGACGTGAAGACTGGCCACGATGCTGCCGTGGCCGGAAAGGATCCCATCAGCCCCCACGCACAGGGAACTGAACAGCGATCGGCTGAAACTGGATAGGACGGCCACTTCCCTGTCGAGGGATTTGAGGGCCCTCCACGTGCGCTCGTAAATGACGATGTCGTTGGACCACTCCTTGACCGCAGCTATGGTCTCGATTTCTGAACAAAGCTGAGTGATGCCGTCGACGGTGAAGCGCAGAGCCGAGAAATGGGGGTAGATGAAAGCAACCAGGGGCAGATCAGTAACCGAGGCGATTTCGGCGAAGTGGCCCCGGGCCATTTCTGGCCTCTGGTATCCGCCGCCGTCCAACACAGCTGACGGGAAGATCAACAGTCCGTCAGCGCCCGCCCGATGTGCCCGAACCGCGGCTGCGGCGGCTTTCTTTGAACCGTCTTCATAGATTCCGGCGATAACCGGCACACGCCCGCTGGTTTCTTCGAGCACAATGTCCAGCTGACGGGCACGTTCATCATCTGTGAGGGTTGCCGTCTCCGACGCATGAGCGTTGGTTGTTATGCCGGAGATCCCCGGAACATCCAGGAGTGAACGGAGATGCTTCCTGAGGTTTGCCTCGTCCAGGCGGCCATCGGAGGTGAACGGCTGCAGATGCGCCGGAATGACGCCTGAAATCGAAAGGGGTGAACGTGTCATTGGTGTGTCCTCTGTATCGAATGGATTCTGAGGTGACTCACGTTACGGTTGCATCAAATTGCTGTGAAATGCCGCTTTTACATCCCTTATGCGTGGTACGCATAAGGGATGAATCGTGAAAATCGGGTGCTCAACATTGAGTTCCGCCACCTCCGCGCTCTGGTTGCGGTAGCCGAAGATTTGAACTTCACCCGGGCGGCGGAGCGTCTGCGAACCACTCAGCCGTCCCTGAGCCGGACCATCGCCAGCCTTGAGCAAATTCTGGGAACGGTTCTTGTGCGACGTGACCGTCAGTCCGTGAACCTGACTGCGGCCGGGACACGCCTCCTCGCTTACGCTCAACTCGCGCTCTCGGCGCTTCAGGAAGGCGCGGATGCGGTCACGGGGCCGCCCCTGGTTCTGCGCATCTGTTTCGCGGGAGTTGTCGCTGAGATTACAGGGCCGGCCGTCAAGGCGTTTGAAGGTATGCATCCGGGCATCGAAGTGGACATTCGCCGCTATGACGACCCAATGGCAAGGCTCTTAGAGGGACGCTGCCATCTGGCTATTCTTCTCGGATCTCCGAAAAACCCCGCGCTTGAAACTCTTGCACTGACTGAGGAAGTCAGGATGGCGGCGCTTCCTGCCAGTCATCGACTCGCTGGACAAGACACCATCGCCTTGAAGGAGCTCTCGCGCGAGACGCTGGTGATCAATGTCCTCGCGGGCACCACCAGCGTCAACTTGTGGGATGAGTCCGACATGCCTACGAAGATCGTGCGCGTAAGAAACATCGACGAATGGATGGAAGCAATTGCCCTTGGCCGGGGGATTGGTGTTACTCCGGCGTCGACTGCACGGTTTTACAGTCATCCTCAGATCGCATTCCGCACACTATCGGATGCGCCGCGAGTACCTGTTGTCCTCGCGTGGCGGAAAGGTGACCCACATCCAAGCATCCCCGATTTCGCCGAAGCCGTCAGGTTATCGTTGCCGTGATTTGCGTAGCCTCGATCATCATTGCCGAGCTGGGTGACTCGCCATCTGGCACCGGCAGCACGAGCCAGATGTTAGATCCCGGGTTCAGGGTGTGGCCAAGTCTTTAGGTCCTCGGGTGCTCAGGCCAGTCAGGCTGGATGCCGGTATCGCGCAAGTTCAGATGAAGTCTTCGTCGGCACAAACTCGGTGATCGAGTATTCGGCCACGCCATGCGTTTTGAAGGGGTCATTTTCCAGGACAGCCAAGACCTCAGAGCGGTTCCCTGCGGCCAGAATGACGCCGCCAGTCCGAGGCTCTTTACGGCCAGATGCCAAGAAGATTCCCACCTCGTACTGTCGCTCGAGGAAATTTCGGTGTTCGTTCAGGTGCCGCTCGACCTCCACGAGATCCGCGAGGTAAATCAGGTCAATGACAAATAGGCTACTCATCCGCTAGACCGTACCAGAGCCGTTCAATCACTGCCCCAGGGACGGGCGGCGACCAAGCCGTAGACTTGCCTTGCAGGTGCCAGCTGCAACCACCCGATGCGACGGAAGATATTCGGTTTGGCGGGAGGCAGATCCTGGCACAGGAGTTCCGAGAGATCCCGAGTTCACGCGGGCAGCATCTTCCAAGTGCGGTCTATGCCCCTCCTGGGGCCTCAACCCTTTTCTAGTTTTCCAGGGACCGACACCAAGATGTCCGGTTCCTGAACAGTTACACACCCCGGAATCGTTGGACGATATCGCTATCGCCGATCCGGGTGATCGGCTACCAAGAAAATCAGCACTCAATGGAGAGGGAGCCCAGATGACGCTCCAGACGGATCCCGCACTGACCACGATCGGCCTGTCCGCCAGGACGTTCAAGCAACTCATTGACGGGCGGCTGCTCGAGGGCGCTTCCAGCCAGCCTGTCATCGATCCGGCGACTGGTGAGGCGTTCGCCGTCGCGCCGGTCGCAAACGAGACCCAGGCCAACGAAGCCTGCCTCGCGGCCGAGCGAGCATACGTAGGGTGGCAAAAAACCACTCACGGTGACCGCACCCACATCCTGGAGCAGATCGCGGTGCGGATCGAAGAACGCCGCCAGGAGATCGCCCAGATCATCACCCTGGAGAACGGCAAGCCGATTGCTGAGGCTGAAGGTGATGTCGACGCTGCAGTAACGTGGCTACGGCACTTCAACGGCCTCCGACTGGACCCCGAGGTTCTGCGCGAAGATGAGCAATCGCGCATTGAGATACACCGCAAGCCGTTGGGTGTGGTACTGGGGATCATTCCATGGAACTTCCCCTTCTTCCAGACCATCTACAAGCTGGCCCCAGCACTGCTTGCCGGCAACACGATCGTCCTTAAGCCCGCCCCAACCACCCCGCTTAACGCGATGATTGTTGCTGAAATTGTCCATGATCTGGTCCCGGCGGGCGTCGTCAACGTGGTGGGCGACGGCGGAGACATTGGGCCGTTCCTAAGCGCACACCCCACCATTGCAAAAGTTTCGTTCACCGGCTCAACTGCTGTAGGCCGAAAAGTCATGGCCAGCGGCGACACCGTCAAGCGAGTAGTTCTGGAACTTGGCGGCAACGACGCTGCCGTCGTGCTCGACGATGCTGACATTCCGGCAGTCGCCAAGGACATATTCGAGAAGGCGTTCTGGAACACAGGCCAGGTGTGCATCAATATCAAACGGATTTACGTCCATGCTTCGCAGTATGACGAGTTCTGCACCGAACTTGCCCGGCATGCTGAGAAAGCCAAGATCGGTCCGGGAATGAACCGGGACAACGAATTCGGGCCCCTACAGAACGCGCGCCAACTCCAAGCAGCCAAGGCCGCCCTGGCCATTGCTGCCCGCGACGGAAAAATCATCGCTGGCGGGAACGTAATCGATCGGCCGGGGTACTTCGTCGAACTGACCGTAGTACGCGATATCGACGAGACCAGCCCGCTGGTTTCCGAGGAGACATTTGCCCCCATACGCAGCGTCCTGAAGTACGACGACATTGATGAGGTCATTGAACGGGCCAATCGAACCGACTACGGCTTGGGCAACTCCGTGTGGGGCAGCGACGTGGCGCGCGCAACGACCATCGCACGGCAACTTGAAAGTGGAACGGTGTGGGTGAACACGCACTCCGCGGTCGCGCCCGATGTACCGTTCGGCGGCCGCAAACAGTCGGGCCTGGGCGTTGAATTCGGGATCGACGGACTTCTGGAGTTCACGGACAGCTCCGTCATCCACATCGCCAAAGGAACGAACTCGGTCAACTGACCCAACCAGGAGAAACTCCGTCTTTCGCCTGACAGTCTGGTAACACAAAGCACAGCGAACCAGAATGATAAGGAAGGTAAGAAACACAGATGATTGAGCTATCGGTCGCAACAGAAGACCTCACTCTTGCCGAGGACTACCCTCTGGAAAACGTTCTCTACGGAACACCCGCCGCCAAAGTTCAGTGGCTCCGACAGTCCACACAGGGTGAAGGCCAGCTCTACGTCGGCATTTTCACATGCGATCCGTGCGGGGTCGAAGACGAACTCCTCGGTGACGAATCCGTCTACATGTTGGAAGGCCGCATGACCGTTGAAGTCATAGGTGGCGAATCGGTCTCCCTGAGCGCCGGCGACGTTGCATCCTTCCCAAAGGGAACAAAGACCGTTGTTCACGTTCACGAGCCGATCAAGAAGTTCTTTGTAATCAGCGGATAAAGGTAGAAGAAGGAAAATGAGCAACAAGTCTTACGACGTTATTGTCATTGGCGGCGGGTTTGCCGGCGTCACCGCTTCGCGCGAACTCGGGCGGCAAGGCTACAAGGTCGCCCTGCTCGAGGGTCGCGACCGTCTGGGTGGACGAACTTGGTTCAAGGATGAGGCCCTTCCGGGTTATTCCCTGGAGCTGGGTGGCACGTGGGTGCACTGGTTCCAACCACATGTGTACTCCGAAATCACCCGCTACGGCCTCGAGCTGGTCGAAACCGTTGGCGTGTCGGCCCCGGAACTGGCAGCTACCGTGTCTGGCGGTAAGCAGAGCATCCGTAAGTTTGACGAGGTGGGCGACACCATCAACTCCGTTATGGAGAAAGTGGTCGAAGGTGCCCGCGAGGTGTTCGACCGGCCATTCCAGCCGTTCCTGCACCCGGAAGCCTTGGCAGAGGTGGACAAGCTGTCCATCCAGGACCGAATCGACTCGCTGGACATCTCCCAGGAGGACAAGGACCTTGCCAACGGTCTCTGGGGTGCCATGGGTTCAGCGCCATGCAGTGAGGTCGGTGTCGTTGCCGCGATGCGCTGGTACGCCCTGAGTGATTTCAACATTGAAACCATGTTTGACGCAGTGGGACGGTACAAGTTCAAAGACGGCACCCGATCCCTGATTGTTGCGATCGCCAACGATTCGCTGGCAGATATCCGGCTCAGCACGCCCGTTGCTTCAGTTGAACAGAACGAGGACGGCGTCCGCGTCGTTACCCGCGACGGCGAAGTTCTGACTGCTTCAGGCGTCGTCGTGGCTGTTCCGATCAACACCCTGGGTTCCATCAAATTCACGCCCGAACTCTCTGAGGGCAAGCAGGCAATGAGTACCGAACGGCAGGCCGGCCGTGGGTCGAAGGTATGGGTGCGGGTCCGCGGGGACCTGCCCAAGCCATTCTTTGCAGTGGCCCCCGACAGCCACCTGATCAACTATGTCGTCACTGACAAGATCTTCGACGATGGCCAAATCCTGATCGCGTTCGGTCCCGACGGGGCCAATACAGACGCCGACGACGCGGAAATGGTGCGTGAGGAACTCGGCAAGATCTTTGGCGACCTCGAAATTGTAGAAACCGTCGGGCACAACTGGGCCAACGACGAATTTTCCCAAGGCACCTGGTCAATGTTCCGACCCGGCCAGACGGTTGAGCACCTGTCAGAACTCCAACAGGCCGAAGGCCGTGTGTTCTTCGCAGGGTCGGATATCGCGAACGGCTGGAACGGCTTCATCGACGGTGCCATCGAGTCCGGCATCCGCGCCGGCCGTGAGATCCGCGCACAGCTGCTCGGACAACAAATCTAGGGCGTTCCGCCTTAGAAACAGCCCATAGAAAGACTATAAAAATGATCGAGATCGACACCGTCGTCGGTACCGAGCGTCGACGTCTCGCCAAGACTCTTACTTGGCGAGACGGGATGGCGCTTGCAATGACCTTGCCCACGGGTCTGTTCGTAACCTTCGGATACCTCATGGGTGTCGTTGGTGCTTGGACTGCCATCACCGTGTGGTGCGTAGGAGCTGTCATCAGCCTGCTCCAGTGCTTTGTTTTCGCTGAGATGGCGGCCATGTTCCCTCGGGATTCGGGCGGAGTTGCCCGCTACGCGATCGAGGGCTGGAAAAAGTACTTCGCACCGCTTGGTGCAATAGCTGCGTTCGGTTACTGGATTGGCTGGTCGCTGTCGATCTCGATGGCGTCTGTGGTCCTCGGTGAATTGGTAGAGGACACATGGTTCCCGGGCAACGGGATTAGCTTCAGCGTTCTGGGAAACCCCCTCGGCCTTAAGCACCTTATCGCTCTGGGGGCCATGGCGTTCGCGTGGGCATTCAACTACTACGGCCTCAAGTTCGGCTCGGCTGTGAACAAGTTGCTGGGCGTGTTCGTCATAGTAGGCCTGGCGGCTGTGACAGTTGGGTGCCTCGTTAGCCCATCGATGAAGTGGTCGGCCAGCAACATGACCTGGTACGTGGACGGTGACTGGCGCACGGTCGTAGTCGTCTTGTACGTGACAGCATGGGCGGTTTACGCGAGCGAGATCGTCGCGTCCTTCGCTCCGGAATACAAAAACACGTCAAGCGACACCTCCAAGGCCATGACTCGCATCTCGTTGTTCATGATCGTCCTGTTCTGTGTGGTTCCGACCGTCCTAGCTGGCACGCTCGGCGAGGACGCGGTGCGCGACAACCCCGTTACGTATGTCTCGGTAGCGTTCGGTCAGGCCTTCGGCGGGGCCAGCTGGATTGGAACCATCGTCATCGGTTCCGCTCTGCTGATCGCTATCATTTCCACGACGGCCGACGGGGGTAGAGCGCTCTTCGGCCTGGCTGAGGAAGGTATGACAATCAAGCAGCTCCACTGGGTTAACCGTTGGGGCGTACCTGGGCGGTCCCTCACCTTGGATGTGGTTCTGAACGCGACTGTCATGGTGCTTGTTGGAGAACCCGTGAGCATCCTGTTGGCCAGCAACCTCGGCTACCTCCTTTCAATCATCCTCGGCCTGTCAGCTTTCCTTCTGCTGCGAAAGGACAGACCGCAGTGGCCGCGTCCAATCCGCCGCGGACGTGGCTGGATCCCGGTAGTCGTGGTGCTGGTGGCATTCAATACGTTCATCACCGTTGTTGGTGTCCTCAACCCCGAGCTCCTAGGCTACGGCGATATCCGGGACACGCTGGTGGCCGTCGTGATCTTGTTGCTGTCGGTCGTGCTCTACATCTATCGGCGCGTGGTCCAGGATAAGAAGCCGATAGTCTGGCGCCTTCCTTCCCCTGCTGTGCCAGAAGGCGAAGATGCGATCGCGCTTGCGGAGGAAATGCGACAAGTGGAGGCAGAGCGTGCACGGCGGCGTTAGCGACTGTGAGGCCGCCGGAGAGCTTGGCCGCCACGTGAAGTTGGCCGTAGTCATGTGAAGGGCGGCCTGGCCGGCGTTGCATGAAGCACCGCATCTGCGTGCGCGTTATTCAACTTTTGCCGCTGTCAGGCCGCTCTTCGGCTTCACCCTTGAGGCCACAGAGGACGTGGTGAAGCCATAGATCTCATCTAATGGACTTGGCCCGCGACTGGTTTTCAAGATGCCCAAATGCGATTACGGGCTCTGAGACGATCCGCCGCGCATCTACGAAGGTATCGGTCGAGCCCGCCAAGGCAAGTCCGCCCCAAGGCGGCGATGATTTTTCGCCCCGGGTAGCGGTCGAAGAGGCCTCGGCCGTCCTTCTGGCGGAATGAACGATCATTTCAATTCCTCACCCCGAATTATCCGTGAGCATTCACGGAGTTAGCGACAGGTATCGCCAAGCATGTCGGTTGTTCAGCGCCAGGAGGCAATGCGGGAGATATGGGATTGCCTGGTGTCCAGAAAAAGAACAAACGTGGAGGACGCTGAGCATGGCATTAGCAAAATGTCTGGCATGGCACCGACTTGTCAGGGCATACGTACAGATACAGCGAAAGGACCGGTCCACCAACTCGGGGTTTCCAGACGCCGTGATGCACGGCTCCCCGGACCTTTTGCTCCCGGCGGATACCACACACGATACGTCGATTATTGAAACCACCGACGGCTATGAATCACGGATTGACGCTCAGGGATGCAACCAGCAGAATCGCGGAAGTTTTAACCCCATTATCCTCTACCCGATGCCCTGACTCATTTTGTGTGGTCAATCGCGGCCAGCAGACTTTGAGGCCCGCAGGAATCACTGCCAAGTCTGATGCCGGTGTTGTCTGACATCCATCATGCGCCACCGACCGCGCTGAGATTAGATCGATCAAACTCTGAACTGCGATCGGCAGGCCCGCGCAGCACGTGGTCCGCCCAAACCGATCTTCAAGACATTAACAACTCAACCGAAAGGAAGTACGCGTGGCCGATACGGAGAAACATGCAAGCCGGCGAGTGATAGTTACGGGAGGTACCAGAGGAATTGGGCGAGCGTGCGCAGAACTCTTTGCCCGAGCTGGAGATCGGGTCCTGGTATGTTCTCGTAGCGCTTCCGAAGCGGAAGCCGTAGCTTCAGAACTCAATCAGTACGGCGGATCCGTCGAAGGAGTGGCAGCCGATCTTGCTGACCCGGAAGTGGGCCTCAAAATGGTCGGGCGATGTGTAGACCTATTCGGCGGCGTCGATGCCCTCGTCAACAACGCGGGGATTTTCGAGTCAACTTCGCTTGTCGACGTCACAGCCGGTAACTGGGACTTAACGATGCATACGAATCTACGGGGGCCGGCGCTAACTTCCGCCGCGGCAGCCCGGGTGATGAGGGATGCCGGCAGCGGCTGTATCGTCAACATCGCCTCCATCAATGGACTGGCACCTGAGGCGAATTTCGCTGCCTACAACGCTTCTAAAGCAGGTCTCATATCGCTTACCAGGACAACTGCGATTGAGTTCGCAGATGCGGGCATACGAGTCAACTGTGTTGCCCCAGGTCTGATCCGAACACCGATGGCAGAACCGTGGATCGCGGGCCTATCAGATGATGTGGTCGCACGCTGGGCACCGATGCGCCGGTTCGGGCTGCCCAAAGAGATCGCTACGGTTGTTGACTTTCTGATCTCGGACGCCTCGGCATACATGACCGGTGAAACGCTCACGGTAGATGGCGGCACGCTGGCACGCCAGCCAGTCCTGTAGCCAGCCACACTATGTCATCGAACAGAGACCGTTGGCTCAGCGCTATTGGCTCGACCCGGATCAGCGCTCGGAAGATGTTGCCTGGATACTGCGTTTCACATCCAGCCGTGACCGTTTTCGCCAGGACCCAGGCCTGGCATTGCAGCACCAGTACCAGACGACCGGCGTGGAGTCCCGAATGACGCAGCACCGCAAGCACAGCGACGCCGTTTCGGCGCAACAGCTGTGCCTGACTGCGAAATTCCGTCAGATTAATCGAAGGCCGGAGTCGGCGGCGAAAACGCATGCATTACATGACCAACCTCTGGAGCTCCCTTTCGGAGTTGCCCACCTGCGACGAGTCGGTTCCGCGTTTACCGTCTGCGGAACAGCCGCCCAAACGTGGCCAATTTTTTTCCATCTTGCCATTTCAGAGGCTGAAACGCTTTGCCCCGCGTGCGCGAACGCAGTTCAGGAGTGAACCGTCCCAGCTTGGACAGAACTGGAATCTAACCGTACACGCCAGATTCCCCGGCCTGATGGTCCAGACAAAACGGGGAACATGTAGGCTGAGCGGCCCCGTAATTCGGGACTTGGAACACTTGTGGCAAGTGCAGGACGGTGTCCGCCAGGTACCGCCGTCCTATTAGCTCTCAAAAACCCTCTAGAAGGTATGATTCGAGTCATGACGGCGACCGATTCTGATTTCGCCGACCACAGGGCCCTGGCAGACGCACTTACTGCGGAACGGCCACTCCACGCCCTGGTGAGGGCCTTGCACCGCATCTCCTCCGCGCCGGTCGCCGTAATCGATCGGCGTGGTGGCGTTCTGGTGAGCGTTCCTGAACGAGCAGAATGGATGGCGAAAGAGCTCGTTGCCGTTTCTCCCCCCGCGGACGGCCCGGTGGCTGGTTGTGTCCTGCGATCCGTAGAGTTGGAAGGGGAACCAGTCGCCGTGCTGGCCATGCGGGGGGAAGGCGCCTCGCCGGAGCTCCTGTCATTCGCAGCTTCCTTGGCCGGAATTGAGCTTTCACGCCGGCATGCCATCCTGAGCGGGCGAAGAGAGCTTCTCGGCCAAGTCCTTGAAGACGTGATTGCCGGTTACCTCGGCGAGCAAGAAGGCACCCGACGGCTCCTTGAGCATGGTTTGGACGTGACAAAGCCACACGAAGTCGTCGTCGGCACCGCTGAAGGTTCGCCTCGCCGGCTGCGGTCGTATCCCTGGAACCTGCATACGCTGCTTACTCAGCAGAACGATCCGCACCTGCGCACGATCGTCGACGACAGGTTGGTCCTGGTTGTCCCGGAACACGCTGGTCTGTTTGTGGCCAGGCTCTGCCACGAACATTTGGCCGGCATCGGGTCGAACGCCCGGGTTGGCGTCAGCAAGCCGCGCATTGGCGTGAGAGGGTTGAGACTTGGCTACTTCGAAGCGCGTAACGCGCTGACTGAGGGGTACGGTGTTCAAGTGCATCGGAGCCAGGACCTACCTACGGCCCTTCTGATTGCCAGTGTGGAGGCGGGGGCACCGCTAGGCGATTTGTCGGCCGAGGCCCTGGCGCCACTTGTGGAGTATGACCGGAAGAACGACACGTCATTAGTGGATTCGCTCCGCTGCTACCTCGGAAAAGACGGCGATATGAGCGCGACTGCCGCTGAGCTCTTCATACACCGAAACACTCTTCGCAACAGGCTGCGACTAGTAGAGGAACTCACAGGGCGCGACGTGTCATTGCCAAGCAACTACGCTCACTTTTGGCTGGCAACTTCAGGTCTGGACCTGGCCGCCGGGGCCAACCTGTCATCGCTGTTCGAACGAGGCAGGGTACGAGATGTCTGACGGCGTCCGGGTGGCAATCGAGAGCGTGCTATTTGTCGGTGGAGAATCTGGCGCTACACGAGCATTTTTTAACCTAGTGATGCGCCGGCAGGGTTCAGGCTCGGACCAACAGGTGCTTTTTGTTCCCCCCGTCGGCTCAGCGACACCGGATTCGGGTGCTTGGGTTCCGTGCTTCGGAAGCAGCGACAAAACCGCCCTGACCCGCCAAGTCTTGGATTTCGGTGGCGACCTTGTCTCCACTTTGGACGTAGACGGGCGTGAGCTGAGTCTTTTTATGGCGCCCGATCAGGGCCTTTTCGCGCTTGCTGATCTCGTTGACCAGGGACCACGTACACGGCTCCTCGGAGCCGTGGCGTTCATCGACCTCTATACTCCGCTGGCAGAGAAGGCTGCGAACTACTACGCGAATGCTCTGTCTTGCCGGGTGATTCACGAGACCATTCCAACCCCGGGCGATTACCGCTTCCTGGTCTGGGGCGACGAGCCGGTAGCCGGCGTGGTCGACATGCTGGATGTTCTTCCTGCAGCGGTTCCGCCACATTGGATCCCCTATTGGCGGGTGCTTGATCTGGAGGCCGAAGTCGCGCGACTGAGTGACCTCGGGGCTCGGGTTCGAGTGCCGGTCACAGATTCAGCGTTAGGTCCTTTCGCCCTGCTCGCGGACCCCTTCGGCGTTACTTTTGGACTACAAACACCAGCTTCTGACACTCTGCTCGTCGAACACGGTAAGTCCCAGTAGCGAATGTCGGGCCGCACAGCTATATGGGGATTCGCGGTGCGCATGCCTATGTTCCCGTGAGACCCGCCTGAATAGCGTTAACCATTGTCAGTTTGACCATCGACAATGGAGACGAGAAGTGAACACTTCACTGCCACCGGCACCCCTCACCAAATCCGATCTGGAAATCGTGCTTGAAGAACGGCTTTCGGATGCCCACACATTGCCGGCCGACGCATACCTTTCCCAAGACATCCTTGACTGGGAACGCAAGCACCTCCTCGAAGCAGCCTGGGTCTGCGTTGGTCGCAGCAGCGACGTCGCTAAAGCTGGTGACCAGAAGGCTGTCCGCATTGGAACACAGGGCATCCTGCTAACCCGCGACGATTCCGGCGCCCTCCACGCCTTCTACAACGCATGTCGACACCGCGGTCACGAACTGCTTCCCGTGGGCGCGTGCACTAACAAGAAGCTGGTCCAGTGTCCCTACCACGCTTGGGTTTTCGGCCTCAACGGCGAGCTGCGGTCCGCGACCCAGTTCATGGACACCGAGAACTTCAATAAGGAGGAGTGGCCGCTCATCGAAGTCCGCTCCGTCGAATGGTTCGGCTGGATCTTCATCAATGCCTCCGGAGATGCGCCCGAATTCAGCGAGTGGGTCGGTAATCTGACCGAGGTGGTGACCCCTTGGGATCCCACGGACATGGTTGTCGGCGAGTCACACAATTACACTCTCAAGACCAACTGGAAGACGGTCATTGAGAATTACCTTGAGTGCTACCACTGCCCCTCAATCCACCCCGAGCTTTGCCGCGTCGCCCCTCCCGAATCTGCCATGGGCTTGCACCAGACGGGCATGTGGCTGGGCGGCGGCCTGGAGTTCCGTGACGATGCCGACACAAACAGCCTCGATGGCCGCAGTGGCGGAGACCGCATCGCCGGAATCGACGACGAGCAGGCCCGCTGGACGCTCTACTTCATGCTCGCGCCCAACCTGCTGCTGACGCTGCAACCGGACTACGTGATGACGCACCGGCTTGTGCCCCTCTCCCCCGGTGAGACGTGGGTGGAATGCAGCTGGTACTTCCCGCGCGAGGTCGCCGAACGTCCGGGCTTTGACCCGTCCTTCGCCGCAGACTTCTGGGATATCACCAACAAGCAGGACTTTGGTGCCTGCGAGTCCGTCTATCAGGGTATGCTCACCGACGGTTACCGGCCGGGGCCTTTCGATGAGCGCGAGGACGGCGTCCGGGCCTTCCAGGCCCAGCTCGCAACGGCCTATCTGACGGGTCGTTGGGAAAAGCCACTGCAGATCAGCCTGGGCGCGGACCATGTGGTCTGATCAGGAGATCTCTCTTGAGATCACGGCGGGCTCCCTCGTGGCCGCCGGTGTGCGGTCGCTGCGCCTTGCGCGCGGCGACCGTGCTCCCCTCCCCAGGTGGGAAGCGGGTGCGCATCTCGAATTTGACCTGCCCAATGGGCTGATCCGCCATTACTCGCTTTGTAGTGACCCGAATGAAACCGGTTCCTATGAGGTCGCAGTGCTCTTGGCCCCCGAAAGCCGTGGGGGATCAGCACACATGCACAATGACCTTCAGGTCGGCGATGTAGTGACGGTGCGCGGGCCCAAGAACAACTTTCCTTTCTCAGTGGGCAGCGGTGAACGGGTGCTTTTCATCGCCGGCGGAATCGGCATCACCCCGATCCTGCCCATGATGAGGAGAGCCAAAGAGTCAGGCATCGAATGGCGCCTCATTTACGGTGGCCGGTCCCGCGAGTCGATGGCCTATCTTGACCAACTCCAAAATTATGGGTCACGGGTCCAGATAGTCCCCCAGGACGAACTCGGCCCAATTGATCTTCAGGGACTCCTAGGTGAACCTCAGCCCGATACGAAGGTCTTCTGCTGCGGACCTACCGGACTTCTGGACGCCGTCCAGCAACTTTGCGGCACATGGCCAACCGGCTCTCTGCATCTGGAAAGATTTGCTGCCGGAAGCCCAGCGGACGGCGCGGATGCGGAGTCAAGTGCGTTCACCGTCGTGGCGGAACGCAGTGGCAAGACCTGTCAGGTCGCAGTTGGCGAGTCGGTCACGGATGCCTTGAGGCGCATCGGCATCAATGTGCCGACCTCATGCAAGGAGGGTATTTGCGGGACGTGCGAGACCAAGGTGCTCGCCGGTATTCCCGACCACCGGGATTTCCTCCTCGGCGATGCCGACCGCGAATCCGGAGCGACTATGTTGACCTGCGTGTCAAGGGCAAAATCCCAGGAACTCGTCCTCGACGTATAGCGCCAGGAATATACAAAATGAAGACCCCCGCTAGCCAAGCTCGAGCGTAACCAGTCAGCTGGTTGGCCCGGCGGCCTAAACCCCATGAACGGCGCTCCGGATGCCCGTAGGATTCTGGGGCGAAGGCAGTAGGAAGGGACAATCCTTCCTACTGCCTTCGCCCCTGGCACCGCTATGCCGATTTGTCACCCTGTAACGGCGCCGCCCGGAAGGGTCAGTCTTGCGATATTTGGTGGCCGCCAGACCGCGAAGTGATTCCCCATTCGGCGTCGGTTTGGCGGGCCAAGGACCAGCCACGGATGCGGAGTTCTCTATGTTTGTGGCTGCGACGACTCTTTCGAGGAGGCAAGTTCCTACTCGGTGCCCACACGGGCGCAAAGAGAGATCCTCACGGACTCGAGCCAGACTAGCCGCCTTTAAAGGTCTCATGAAAAGCACGGCTCCACAAAAGTTCAACCACGGAAGGATCCGATTCTTGCGAAGGAACAGTCCAGAGACAATGCCCGCCACGTCCCGACGCAGGCTCAGCCCAACGCCCCGGAGGATCCTGGACATTCTGGAATCGGCCGCCCCGCGGGGGCTGTCAGATCCAGAGCCTCGGATCGGTTGGCAATGGCCCATGACGCGTCGCACTATCTCCTGACTCCCGAAGCTGTAGTGACGCCGACCGGAGCGGATCAGGTTGGTGCGCTGCTGCGGGCCAGCAGTGCACACCGCCTTTCACTAACCTTCCGTTCCGGCGGCACCAGCCTGAGCGGTCAGTCCTCGACCGGGCATATCCTCGTGGACACCAGGCGGAATTTTCGGGAGTTGGAAGTCCTGGACGACGGCAACAAAGTGCGCGTTCAACCCGGCGTGACAGTCAGACAAGTCAATGCACGCCTTGCCGCCTATAGACGCAAAGTTGGGCCTGACCCTGCCAGCGAGGCAGCCTGCACCGTTGGAGGAGTCGTTGCCAACAACTCCTCCGGCATGGCCTGCGGAACCGCAAACAACACGTACAGCACCCTGGAGTCCCTGGTGCTCGTCTTGCCGTCAGGAACCGTCATAGATACCGACGCCAGCGACGCTGACAGCAAGCTCAGGCAGCTGGAACCCGAGATCCATGACGGGCTGCTCAGGCTGCGCGACCGGGTACGGGGCAACGCCGAGTCACAGCGGATTCATCAATAAGCTCTTCGTGATCAAAAACACTATGGGCTACGGCCTGAACGCCTTCCTGGACTCTGACTCCCCCGCAGACATTCTGGCGCACTTGGCGGTAGGCAGCGAAGGAACATTGGCCTTTATCGCCGAGGCAACCTTCCGCACCATCCCGCTGAAGCCCAAAGCCTCCACCGGACTGCTGCTGTTCAACAACCTCAATGCCGCGACAGGCGCGCTGCCGGAACTGGTGGACGCAGGCTTTGCAACCATCGAGCTGCTGGACTCCGGCTCCTTAACGGTGGCCCAAAACGACGCCCGGGCCGATGCCACGCTCCGGGCCATCGAGGTGCAAAAGCACGCGGCACTGCTGGTGGAGTTTCAGGAGATGTCACCGGACCAGCTGCTCGAGCGCACCGCCAACAGCGCCCGACTCCTTCAGACGCGTCCCCTGGCGGTACCAGCGAGTCTGTCGTCCGACCCAACGGTTCGGGCGGGGCTATGGCACATCCGTAAAGGCCTGTACGCCACCGTTGCGGGCAACCGACCCAGTGGCACAACTGCGCTGCTCGAAGACATTGCTGTCCCCGTCCCCGCACTGCTGGATACCTGCGAGGAACTCGTGGGACTCTTTGGCCGGCATGGCTACCAGGACAGCGTCATCTTCGGCCATGCCAAAGACGGCAACGTCCATTTCCTGCTCAACGAGAATTTCGAGCATCCGGAAAACCCTGACCGTTACGAGCGATTCACCCAAGACATGGTCACACTGGTACTGGGGAACTCCGGAACCCTTAAAGCTGAACACGGAACGGGACGCATCATGGCGCCCGTTGTGCGCCGGCAGTACGGTGACGAACTTTTCGACGTCATGAGACAGATTAAAGCCCTCCTCGATCCTGCCAACCTCCTCAACCCTGGCGTTCTGCTCAACGAGGATCCCGCCTCGCACGTGGCCGATCTCAAGACCGCGGTCACGGTGGAGGAAGAAGTAGACCGGTGCGTCGAATGCGGCTACTGCGAACCGGTCTGCCCAAGCGCTGACCTCACGCTGCCCCCCCGACAGAGGATTGTCCTCCGTCGTGAAATGGCTGCCGCTGAAGCGTGCGGGGACCACAAATTGCTGGCGGAACTCAAAAAAGACTACCGGTACGACGGCCTCGACACCTGTGCCGTAGATGGCATGTGCCAAACCGCGTGCCCCGTGCTCATCGACACCGGCGAACTCGTCAAACGGTTGAGGGCTGAATCGCGGGGAGCCGTCGAGCAAGCCGCGTGGAACCACGCTGCAAGAAATTGGTCCAGAGTTGTGAAGGCCGAGTCGGCCGCCCTGAATATCGCCGAGAAGATCCCTAATCCTGCCCTCTCGGCCGCCACTTCAGTGGGCCGCGCTTTCCTCGGCGCCGACACCGTTCCCCAGTGGGATCTCGACCTTCCAAAAGGGGGATCCACACGTAGCCCCATGGAGGCAGCAGAACCGGACGCGGTATTTTTCGCCGCGTGCATCGGTTCCATCTTCGGACCCGGTGAAGGATCGGAAGGGGTCACCAAGGCGTTTCTGGCACTTTGCGAACGTGCCGGAGTCCGAGTCTCTATCCCCGAAGGAATCAACGGCATGTGCTGCGGCACCCCGTGGAAATCAAAGGGCCTAACCCAGGGATACAGGACAATGGCCGACAGGCTCATCCCTGCACTGACCGAAGCGAGTGATGGCGGGAGGATCCCAGTCGCCTGTGACGCAGCATCCTGCACTGAAGGACTAGAACGAGTCGCAAAAAACGTACCCGTGGTGGACGCGGTCGCATTCGTCGCCGAGCAGGTCCTGCCCAAGCTCAAAATTCAGGACAGACTAGGATCCCTCGCCCTGCACCCCACATGCTCGTCAACGCGACTTGGAATTAACGATGCGCTAAACCTAATCGCATCCACTATCTCCCGCGATGTCGTCACACCGGATGGGTGGGGGTGTTGTGCTTTTGCAGGGGACCACGCCCTTCTACACCCGGAGCTGGCAGCATCCGCAACCCAGCGAGAATCCACGTCTGTAAGGGCCACGGAATTTGCCGCTTACGCTTCAGCGAACAGAACCTGCGAACTGGGAATGAAACGAGCCACGGGAAAGGAATACCTGCACATCCTCGAACTGCTCGAGATGGCAACCCGACCGCCAAGGGAGCCACACGCCTAGCCGTGGCCACCAAGACGGGCCGGCGGGCGTCCTCTGGAAGAGGCTCCAGTCGATTTGAAGTACACCCCAACCTGACGTCGCCAAGATAGCAGCCGGGCTGTCAGAGCAGGGTTCGGTTCATTGTTTTCTGACAACATCTTGAGAGTCTCCTGGCTTTCAATCTGACACCTGTGGGCAGTCCCTGACGCGGCCCTCGACAGATCATCTGCTATCCGCCGCCTCAACCCCGATTGCGTCTGTTAGACGAGAACCTAAGTCTGCGGGCGCGGAGATCGTGCCAAGATGTCAACATGCCCCCGCGCCTCTTCGACCTTAGCTCCACTTGGCACCTCCCCGTGCCGCCAGAAAAGGTGTGGGCAATCATCGCCGACATCAACATGAGCTGGCCCAGTTGGTGGCCGCACTGCAGTTTCGCGGGGCCGCTGGTGCGCACCAAACCTCCGAGTAACTCCCAGGAGGACATCCTCAAGGCGACCACCGCGCACCTCAACTTCAAGGCGTCGCTGGGTTACACGCTCACCATCAGCATCCACCCGACAGATGTC
The DNA here is from genome assembly GCF_042791415.1 of Arthrobacter sp. NPDC056691. Lineage (NCBI taxonomy): Bacteria > Bacillati > Actinomycetota > Actinomycetes > Micrococcales > Micrococcaceae > Arthrobacter > Arthrobacter sp. NPDC056691. The sequence continues at coordinate 14,705 of NZ_JBHTXX010000037.1, read as the reverse complement.
GCCGCACCTCGAGAGATCGACTTCAACGCCGGTGGTCATTTGAAAGGCGCAGGGCGAGTAGTGCTCACCCCGGAGAAGCAAGGCGAAGCAACGCGCATGGACATCGACTGGCGGGTGCGCCCGACGCAACGGTGGATGAATCTGCTTACGCCGATCGCCGCCCCGGCCTTCACGACCGCGCACGCTCTCATGATGAGGCAGGGAGAAAAGGGCTTGGTAAAAGCCCTGGCAAAACCAGACGCTGACGGACGCAAAGTAGACCCGTCTGCATTCGACTAGTCACACTGATCCAACAGTCCTACCATGGAAGAGGTCAGCCGAGCTGGGGAGCTGGAGCCCCTCCTTCGAGCGCGGACTCACAAGCAACGCGAAGGGGGCAACGATGAATCTTCATGAGACTCTCGCCGCGAGCCTCCGCCGTCAGGAAAATGCCCAGCCGCAAGAGTGGGAAGCCACTTTCCGCAACATGGCTCTCTTCGATCTCGCCGCGGACACGGAACTCGGCTTCTTCCTCTCGTACTACCGCAATTTCGCCATCCCGAGCATCGCTTCGACACTGCACAGCAACGCTGAAATCCAGCAGCGCCCCATGAAGCGCTCGTACGACACCGCCATCGTCATCTACGAGCTCATCGCCACCGGACTGGACAGCGAGCGCGGCCGCGAAATGGTCGCCCTGCTCAACCGGGTGCACCGCAACGTCCCCGGCAGCAAAGACGATTTCCTCTACGTCCTCCTCACGCTGCTGGTAGTTCCGATCCGCTGGACCCAGAAGCACGCCTGGCGCCAGCCCACAACTGCAGAGCTCGCGGCCGCTTCACGCTTTTTCGCCGAGCTGGGCTCCAGGATGAACATCGCCGGCATGCCCACCACATACAGTGGCGCCGAGGCGTTCTTCGACGCCTACGAGATCGCGCATGTCGCGCCTTCCCCTGAAGGCCAGCGTCTGATGGACGCCACCGTCCAGGTGTTCCAAAGCCGGCTGCCCGCTCCCTTGCGCCCCTTGGCGAAACAGATCATCAGCACAATGCTCGACGACGACCGCCTCACCGCGGCGCTCGGCCTCCCCAACTCCTCCCGAACTTCCCGAGCCGCCCTCAAAACTGGACTGATAATTCGCAACGCGATCCGCCGTCGTCGGCCGCTCAAGGAGCAGCCGCATTTCACGCCGGGCAAAGCCGGTTCGTCCCTATACCCGAACGGGTATTCCCTGGACCAGATCGGTCCGGTCAATATTCCCCACTCCCCCGCGGCCCGAAGCAATGAACTATCGTGAAGCCAAAAAAATAGCCCGGCGAGCGGAGCACGGCTTCGGTCTGCCCGACGACGCAACGCTTCTGTACATCCAGAACAAACTGGAAATGCATCGCGGCCGGCCCATAATCGTCGACGAGCTCCCCGGCATGTGCGGATCAGAACTGTGCGGTGTCTGGCTCATCTGCGCCGACCGCGACATAGTTCTGCATGCAACGGTGAAATCCAGCTGGCATCGGCAACAGATCATCCTGCACGAATTCAGCCACATGATCCTTCAGCACGACCTCGAGGAACCAAGTGAAGACTTGGTCACTGCATTCCTTCCAGACCTCGGCGTCGAGGTTCTCCGCGCTCTCGGCCGCCGCAGCTACACAGACGACGCCGAATTCACAGCCGAGGCCCTCGCCGACCAGCTTGCAACGCGCATCATCAACAGCGAGGTCCCCGGTCTGCCCGAGCCTCTGGCCTTTCGCCGAGTGTTCGGCTGATGGAAGCCGTCCCCGCAGCCGCGCTGTGGGTGCTTACTGTCCTTCGGCTGCCCATCGCCCGAGATCCTGACCGCGGCAGCGTGTTTCGCGCGACTATCCTGGCCGCAATTGCCTGCACACTGTATGTTCCCGCCGTCTACTACGGCATCGATCCGCTGCTCGGCGGCCAGAACCGCGTAGGGCTTGCCACCCTCCTGTCTCTGCTTCTTGGGTTTTGGCAGTTCCGAACTGCCATCCTGCTGGCTGCAGTCGCGCATAAAGAAGTACGACGGCGGCAACTCACCTTGGGCCGTTGGGGTGCGGGTGCCGCCTGCGCGGCAGTTACTGCAGGATTTCTCACCAGCCGCGTAGATGTCACCGATCCCAACCTGCCCCTGACATACGGTGACCAGCCCGGGATGGCAGTCTTCCTCTGGACCGGCTCGGCCTTCATCATGTGGATCTGCGTCGACATAGCCCGGGTCTGCAAGAGCAACATTCCTCACATGCGTACTCCGGCGTTTCGATCGGCGTTCACCCTCATCGCCGTCGGTTGCGTCTTGTTCGCTCTGGTCCTGCTCGACCGGCTGCTCTACGGCGCGGTCATCAAGGTTGAAGGCACCGCCAGCCCGGCGGCTGCTCTCCTCACCAGCTTGTATTGGGTGGGCGAAACATGCGCCGTTCTCCTCGTCAGTCTCGGGCTACTTCTCCCCCGGCTGTCAGGCCATCTCAAGCATGGCACTTTCGGGCTCCGCACCAGGCTGTTTCTCTGGGAGACCACTCCTATCTGGAACCGCATAGCCTTTGGCCAGCACGAGTTAGTCCTGCAGGACCGACGCGCCAGCCGGCTGTCGTTCCTCTGCCGGCACGCCGAAACCCAGCTTCACCGGCGCCTCGTAGAAATACGTGACTGTGAAATGGCCAACCCCGAAACTTCCGGGCGCCTGGCCGCCCACGACCGGTCCGTCGTCGAACGCGCCGAACAGGCACTCGAAAGGCGATCCGGCGCGCAGTTGACCCAATAATCCCCGCCAACGGAACTGCGGCCTCTAGGGTCATGCCGCGGTGCCCACACCTGCCCATGAATGAGCAAAAGCAACTTCGCTGTTTGTCATTCTGATCCCGATCATTGCTTGGGCGGGTCCTCCGGGCACCTGAGGCGCTGCGAACCGGTCACGAACCACGAGTTCGTTCGGTGCACCTCCGTCGCTTCGTCCGGACTCGAAAGCCCAGCGGTGGCTCTCCCATCAGAATGACGCCGAAATCTGACGGGCGCATCCGCGGTCCGCCGGCCGATGAAGGAGAAGGATCATGGAAGAGCTCACCATCCGCACCCCAGCCGACGTTCTCAGTTTCGTTGGCCACACCCTGGGGTTCTGGCCTCGCGAAAGCCTGGTGTGCATCACTTTGTCAGATAAGCACGTTGGCGCGACCCTCCGCGTTGATCTGCCGAAGCCAGGCACGGAGATCAGCTACGCGCAGACGGTCGCGGGTTACCTTGCCCACGACACCAATGCTGAAAGTGTGCTCTTTGCCATTTATACCTCCCAAGGCGAGCAGGCCGGGACGGTCAAGCCCCAGGCGGCAACCATCGCCGCGCTGACTGGTGCCCTCGCCGAACGCGGGATGACTATCCGCGATGGACTCTTGGTCGGGAACGAGCGGGTCTCTCAGTACGATGGGAGCCCCGAGGACGGTCGGTCGCTCCCGCTGGCTGCAACGCAGTCCAGCCAAATCAACGCGGAGTTCGTCTACCGCGGCAGCACCATCGAACCGACAAATCGGATCACCTTGCCCGCCTCAACCAAGGAAACCGAAACCACGGATGCTGTCCGCGACCGTGTAGCGGCACTCGGTGGCCTGAAAGTAGGGGAAGCGCTCGAGCAGGCTAGGGCGCGCTGGATGGAGATGCTTGAGTCGCACAGCTACCCGGACCGGGATGAAATCGTGAACCTGATTGCGGATCTGCAGTTCCCCGTCATTCGCGACAGGCTGATGGCCGACATCCCGGGCATTGACGAGCGCATGGACCGGATCCTCCTGGCCCAGACCCACGACAAGCCGGAATGGTCTCGAGTCGAATGGGCGCAGCAACTCCTCCTCCACGCCTACACCCACAGCAGCACCAAGCACTCAGCCCCCATCCTCACTGCCGTGGCCTTCATCAATTGGTGGGAAGGCAGAGGCAGCAAAGCGCACCAGTTCCTCCAGCTCGCCCTCGAGGCCGACCCCACCTACCATCTGGCGAGGGTCAGCGACATCATGATCGGGTCCGGAGTGGTTGCCGGCTGGAACATGGACAAGGGCACGGCGTACCGGGCCGAGCTTGACCGGAGGACGATAGCGACAGTCCGAGAGAGCATCTGGGGGAGCTTGATTGACGAACGTTCAAGAACGAAGTGGGTCGACATATGCCCAGCTCGCATCGTGCTCGCTCAACTAACCAGCGTCCGTCCGGCGGACGAGTGATTGGGCACATGGAATAACATCGCGTGGGCATCCCGGTCACGGTCCAGCGCGGTGGCTTTTATCGAGGGCAACGGCTGAGCGCTGGCGGTCGCGCCCGGACGCCCGTCACCCATCAGCAAAGTGCCATGAGTTGTTGCATCCGGCGACGAGTAGCGAGGCCCCAGGACCGGGCTGCAATCTCTATATGCTCGGCCAGAACAGATGACTCCGACAGCCATGGATGCGGGGCTGCCGCGGCTTGTTCGGATATCGTTACCGCGTGAACCATGAAGGATCAGGAACATTCTGGCTGGCGAACGGTCCACGGATCGAAGGGACGTTGAAGCTAGAGTCCAGTACTTACTCTCTAGAACTCAACGGGTTCTGCTTCACTCCTTAAAGTTGGGACATTCAACCAGGGTTTATTGGCATCAGCGGCGACCCTGCAGCAATCACCGCTGATTTCGCGCCTCGCACAATCTACGGCGAGTTAGATGGCGCGGGCCCAGTAACCCTCCTGGGTGCGCACATGGATACAGACGTTGTCATGTTTGGCCCTCTGGTTCAGAGCTTTACTGGGTCCTCTTATGTCCTCAACGCTCACATCGAGGGAGAAGACCAAGAGGTACATGGCATTAGATGGACCTACGATTTTTCGACCAGCCATGCCGGCTGGCATCAGGATCCAGCAGCTCACGTTACCAATGATCCTGTGCGCGGACAGTTGAAATCCTGGGAGTTCGATAAGCAGCCCGGTTTTTGAACTCCGACTTTCGGAACCAGTTGAGCTACGCGTTCTTCGACAAGGAGTCATGGCAGCCTCCACACAATTTTTGGTGTTGTGGACAGGGTGCGAGATAGCCCCATGCCACGTAGAGATCCGGCTGAGCGACGGAAATTGGCACGAGTGCTCTGCCCCTCCATCAGATGCGGCAAAATATTCGAGAACGAAGCTTCTGCCACTAGATGAAATCACCCTGCAATCGTTGGCACGCTGGCTCCCTGTAGCATTCCGGCTCGATCCGCTGCCCTACATAGCCTCTGCTAAAGCCGGTGTACTCCAGATTGACGCACAGGCCGTGGCCACTGCCCTCGAAGGTCTGCACCGTCGCCTGCTCGGTGATCCCCGGGTATTCGCCCCAATTAGTGCCGGTGCAGTGAAGAGAGCAACCCGAGCAGCGCGGGAGGCCGGCGTCCAGAAGCTGGTGGAAAACGGCTTCGATGACGAGACCCTTGTCGCCAGGCTTTTCAGCGAGGCACTCAGCAACATCGACAGCCAAGCTATCAGCAACGCTTGTTGGAAATGGCATCTCCGGTGGTAGAAGTTGCGCCAGGCCTTTGTGGGCCTGACTTATCGGACTGGGTCAAGTCCATGAGAAGTATCCGAAACGATCAGAGCCATCAGTTGCTCGAGCACTTCTATGAGGAAGAAATAACCCAATATCACATCGCGAGTATCTCCGGGCGCTGGGTCCTGGTACTTCGGATCCTGCTGGAATTTGTCGGTCCCACCCGGCTTGGCCTTGCCCTCGGCGAATCGCAGACCTTCGCCTTCGCCCTTGCGAATATGGATGTGGAGGACTACTGGCAGGGCTTTTCGTGCCTGCAAGCCTTCCGTGCTAGCCAAGAAACGTCTGGCTAGGAGTGGAGTGTGGAAGGGGGGATCCTCGTCTATAGGAAGTGCCATGATGCGTGATTGCAATCTCCGCGGCATGTGTGTTGGCGGGTCTTGTATGTTGCTTCTTACCGCCACCGCCCGGCGCTTGTCAGCGGCCGGGCGATGGTGTCGGAACGGGGACGGAATCGGTGTCAGCGGCAGTACCGGAGGCACACCAGTTACAGCCAGGTACCGGGAACCAGCGCAAGTGCGCGGCGTATCGCCCCGGAACGGGACCCGCAACGCGAGGCAGAGGCCATCGAACACATAGTGGGCAGCAAACGCTAGACCGCCGGCCGGTGATATGCCGGCCATCACGATATTCGTGTGGTCGCCTGACCCCTACGGCCCTGCAATCTTGGGCTGCACTTAGGCTTCCGCAGGGCGAACGATGGGCCAGTCGAAGCCTATCGAATTTTGAGAGCGGCCCTGGTAAGCCCTGGTTGTCAGAGCCACGGCCCGTGACCGACCGCGCTCCATGTAGCATCGGATTCCATGGAACTCCACGAACAGGTCTCAGTGGCCATCGCTGCGACCGACCTGCGATACGTGGCGGGCAGCGCTCTCAGCGCAGGAGCCCATCCACGGTCATGGCCGATGCTGCAGTGGGGAACCATGGTCACCTACGAGGCCCAAAAGAACCTACGCGACGTTCATAAAATTGAGCTGGAATTCGACTGGGAGGACGACGTTGCAGCTGCGGCCAGGCACGGGGGAAAGTTCTTCGACGGACGCGCGAAACAATTTGATAGCGTCGTCACCGACTTCCGGGAGCTCATTGAGGCCACGCATGCAGCTTTTTATCCCGACGACCGGCCTGGGCGCGGGTTCGATTTTCTGCGCGACGATCTCTCAGTCATTTCCGATGGCCCCGAGTTGCTGCTCACCAACGTCACTGGCCACTTCATGGCAGGCCTGCCGCCGCATCGCGGTATTGACATGGACTCATGGGGTCCTCATATGAAGACGCTTGCCAGCGGGATTGGGCAATTGGCCTCGATATTGGTCAGCGAGAGTGTCGGGGACTTCTCCATGCACGGCAACCACAGCAACACGAGAGTAGCTTGGTGGGACGGGAAGATCTCCGAGGTGATTCCGGCGACCTTCGGCGGAGAACTCACAACAGAGCTCGCACTCGGGGTGATCAGCATCTACTCGACTGTGCAGGCCGCCCGACGGTGGGCAAACGTCGAGTGCTGCGGGTCCTGCGATGCTGCAGCACTTAAGCATCGTTTCGTCGTGCTGCACCACGCGGCCCGCTCGATCCAGCAACTGTACTCACGCGCCGATGACTTTGCTCCTATCGCGCTTGACCACGTCTCTTCACTGGCCGGGTCTGCGGATTTGAAGACGGTGACGTCGCAGCCCTTCCGCCGTCTACGGAACGGCTGGCTCCATATTGGTCTGGGAGACATAGCCGCGGCCCTTCCGGGCCTCCCCAACGTCCTCAGCCCGGTTTTCGCCTATACCGAGCTGGAAATTCCGGCCTTCGCAGCCTTGGTAGATCGAAGTCTGGACCGGGTCGCACACGGAATCGGCGCTTGGCTCGCTGAGCCTGGCGCTGACGGATCATCGCTTTTTGACCATCTCAGCCCTCCACCGGACGAATAGTCGTCGCCGCAGCAGATCTCACCGTCTTCTTCCCGCTGTGAGACGATTCTGTGCGGCGTGAATTCAGGTGTCTGCGCTGAGAGTTGTTTTCGCGCTGCAGACAAGTAGAGGGTTATTGGGGGATGGTGGCAGATTCTATCGAGCTAATGCTGGGTGATCTCAAGCGGCGCTACGCCCAGATGACGGTGTCTGAATACTTTTTGCGCCTCTACACGGAGGAGGCGCAGTTTGGTTGTGCCCCTCCCGCTACGTCAGCAGCAAGAACGGCCCACTCCTTAATGTTTGCCGGTGCAAATGAATCAGCTTGTAGGGTGGTTGCCATTGCTCACATTAATGCGACCATAGCGAATTGGCGGCAATAGTTACTATTTTAGTTTGCCAGCACCTTGCCGACGTAATCTTTGACCTCCTGGCAAGTCTTATGCAGGTTTTTCTCTAGCGCCCCCGTGACCCATTGCGAGGCATGCCCGTCGACGGTGCGGTCAAAAGCCTCCATCTCACCTGCGGGGATTACGTGTATCCCGCTGCCATGCAGCCGCTCCATCAGGCGCAGGACCGCCCTCGAAGGCGGTCCTGCCGGGACGGCATTCAGACCAATCTTCTTGGAGAGATCGACCCTGTTCTCACTCTTCATGGGATTAAAGAATGAGTTGTAGTCAGTGTCGAAGCCATTCCAGTCGTGGCCCATTGATTCCACGATCGCGTTGATATCTTTTTTGCACCGCAGAACATCGAAATCTAACAAGGCGTGGGTCTCAACGCCGAGCACACCCAGGGCGCCCGCCAGTGCCGGCACGCCGTGCTTCCCTCCCGCAGGGACGAATAGGACGTCGTCCGCCTCTTTCCTCTGGTTGGTCTCGTCTGCTAGCTGGTCGAGGACAGCGCCGAAGAAACGACAATCGGCATCCGCTTCACAGACCACCACGCGGCTGTGGAAGAGGCCCTGGAGAATGTTCGAGTACCGCAACACCGGGTTCGTCCACGTTTCTCGAATCTTCTCGGACGGCAATTCGTAGAGCCGGCTGGAGTCCTGATCACGAACGACGCGAATCAGATGTACGGGTGAGCTTTCTTCGGCATTCAAGAGGCCAAGTATGAAATCGCGGTCGTGAGTTGCGATGATGACCTGCAGATCACGCTTCTTGGCCTCCTGCCCGATCCATCGGCCCAAGGCCCTGGCCTGTGCGGGGTGCAGAAACGCTTCGGGCTCGTCAATGAGCAGCATTTGTGCGTGGCCAGTGAGAACCGTGAGTGCTAGACCGATGAAGCTCTTTACTCCGTCCCCCTGCTCGTGCAATGACGGCAAGGCGAAGACAGCGTCAGCGTACTCCTTGGTCGGGCGATTCAGCGGAGGAATCGTCACCGTTTCGGGGATTTCCCCAACGCGAAGCATCACTTCCCGGTTGATGCGATCCAAGGTGAGGGGCATTTGAAAGACCTTTTGAGACAACTGCGATAGCTCTTGTTCGAGCTCACCGTTTGCGTATAACTGCTGCATAGCAGTACCTAGGTTTCCCATTCCGCCGTGCATATAGCTGACACTCACGGATGCCGCCATAGATCCCGCGGTGAGGTGCTTGACAAAAAAACTCGCCACTTGGGTCAACGAGTTATCTCGTTGCAGGCTGATCAAGTTCTCGGCAGTGACCGTAGTGTGTCCAGGGTCGTGCAGATCTTCAAGATACGGCGAGTACATGATCGGGTACCCGATCTCGACATCGTGCTGAACTGCATTGGCGCCAAGCCAGTCGACTAGTTCATCACGCGTCGGCGAGTTCCTAGCGAGCTTTATGTTGTCCAGCACCACGGTGTGCGCATCTTCGTTACGGAGCAAGGCCAGAAGATCACGGAGAATCTGTGACTTGCCGGCATTGTTGCCTCCCACGATGCACGTCACGCCAGCTTGGGACATCACTATTTCTTGCTTGCCCTTAGATGACAGTCTGTCGATCCGTACGTGAACGCTCATGCTCGCAAGCCTATTGGAGTTGGGGTTGATTCCGCTCTAGCGCGGCCCTGTCGTCCCCGGCGAGCGCTAGAGCGTGGTCCTTAGCAATAACGAGGCAACCCTCACCGGGATCATTTGAAATACAAGAAATACAAACCGCCTATGTAAGTAACATTGATCAATACCCATATGAGGATTGCCCCGACCAAGAGGAATGGTCTCTCGCGCTTGGGCAGACCGTCCGAGACAGGCCTGATCAGTTCTGTGATGAGCACCAATAGCCCGATCATCAACCCAGACCACACCAAATTTGCTGCATCAACGGTGTAATTCTGGGTGAGCAGAGTGACGAGTGCTACGGCTTCACCACCCAAGACGGCCAGTATGCAGAACAGAACGATCATGATTACAAGAACCCGGCCGAGCCGGCTTTTTCCCTGCAAATCCTGCGCCCACCTGATGCCCTGCTTAGCTCCAACTGCCAGAGCAATGAGTATGGCCGGAATGGCGGTCGCGCCAGCCTGAAAAAACTCCCTGGAAACGGTGACCATGCGGACATGTTCCCACTCAAAAAGCCGCCCCGGAAGAAGCGACTTTTTACCTGGTAGAGCTGACGCCTACCCCCTATGGACCAGCAGGGCGACGGCGAGCGTCCGGTCGGCCGCTCCCGAACCGGCCGAGGTCAGGGCGACAGTGTGGTTACCTAACAGCGGCAGTTGGAACGGCTGGGCAGTCAGGTGCGTCAGCCCCAGGTATTCATAGCGGCCCACTCCAGTTCCTCGCTAAACACTCCCGTGTCTCCGGCGGACCATGCCTAGAAGCAGGCCGCTGGCATCGAGGGAGCGCCACGAGGAAGCGGCGGCAAACCGCCTACCGAAGGTGGACATGGCCTGCGGCCGGTCTTGCGCTGCCGGCACCCGCACGGCCGCTGCGTTCCGTTCCTGGCCAATCTGCCGAAGCCATGCCTTCTCAGCAGCGGCCCCCGAGACCCCACCCGACCCCGGTCCTAATACTGGATTGCCCGACGGTCCGGTTCTGTTGCCAGCGAATCAACTGCCTCACACCTCTGGCATCCAAGGCAGTGGCCGTGAGGTCCACTCACGGCAGGTCATGTCGCGAGGTGGGTCCCCGCTGATGAACCGACGTGGGCAAGAGAATTTGTGCCGAATGCCGGGAGGGTTTCGAGCCGAGCCGCTCTTCGCAACGCTTCTGCTCTACGCGCTGCGCAAACAGACAGCGTGATCGTCGACGTCGGAAGCGCCTCTCGGGGTCAACACCAACCCCCTCCGCCCCACCACGAAACGGCTCCGAACCGGCACCGCCCACGCGTCGCGACCGAGCAACAGGCGGACTGACTCGCGTCCAAGGCCCCGGCAGCAGAGTCGTGGATTCGCTCCACGCCCAGCTTCGACTTCAAGCCGTCGACATCGACCGTCTCGAAGCTGAGGCCGCGGAGCAACGGGCCACCGTCCAGAACCTTCACCGAGACCTAGACCGGCTCCAAACCATTCAGAAGACTGATGCCCAAGACTTGCTCCACCTAGCCAGCAAGCTACTGGCCCTCAGTCGGGCAGCCTGCGTGGAACTCGACCCGAAGTCCAAGGAGTTGTTCCGCCGCAAGGGATGGAGCAACACGGGCGGCAGAGGACAACAGCCATGACCATGTCCATTGCCCGGCTTTCGGCCCAGTCCGGCCTGAAGTATCTCTTCAAAACCACCATGATGGACGACCTAAGGGTCACTCCCGCAGATGCGACCACGTACTACATGAAGTCGGGAACGCCGCCCGGCCGCTGGATAGGCTCCGGCGTACAAGGAATAGGTCGGTCTACCGGGGACGTCGTTACGGAAACTGACGCCAAGGCCGTCTTCGACCATGCCGCTCACCCGGATATCGGCACTCTCCTGGGCCGTCCTCATGGCCAGCCGACGCTCGTCCAAAGGAGCGGGGGACGAACCGAAATGCGCCACGCCGTCGTCGGATTCGACCTGACTTTCAGCGTTCCCAAATCCGTTTCGGTCCTCTGGGCTCTCAGCCCACGAAGCATCCAGGACCAGATCCTCGAGACCCACCACCAAGCGGTCGCCGCCACCCTGCAATGGCTCGAAGCGTCGGTCGTCCACACAAGGGCGGGCCGCAACGGCGTCGCCCACATCGGCACCCGTGGGGCTATCGCGGCCGCCTTCGACCACTGGGAGTCACGTGCAGGCGATCCTCAGCTGCACACGCACATGGTCATCGCCAACCGGATCCAGCGCATCACCGACGGTGCATGGGTGACACTGGATTCTCGGACGCTGTACAAGGCGGCAGTCGCGGCCAGCGAGCGCTACAACGGCCTCCTCTTCGACGCTCTCAGCCGGAACCTCGGCACCGAGACCGATTTCCGCAAGCCAGCCGCGAACACACACAATCCCAGCCAACAACTCACCGGCGTCGACGATGGGCTGATTCGCGAATTCTCCAATCGCTCCCGCCTCATCGATCTCGAAACCGACCGGCTCGTTGCCGAATGGACCGCCGGCCACGGCACTCCCCCGTCCGCGACAACCATCATCAAGCTCCGACAGCAGGCCACCCTTTCAACCCGTGCAGCCAAATCGGAAACGGTCGCGCCGCTCCACGAACTCTCAGCACAGTGGCAGAAACGGGCAATCAGCCAGGGCTTCAGCCCGAGCCATGTTCTCGCCGCAACCGTACGGCGCTCCCACAGAACCCCATTCTGCGCTCCTGACTTCGCACCGTCCTGGATCGACGCCGTCGGATCACTGGCACGGGAGCGTGTGGCCATGAAACGTGCCACCTGGAACCGGTGGAACCTCCTCGCGGAAGCCGAACGTGTCTGCGCTGAAATTCGCTGCAAGACAGCGGAGGATCGTAAAGCCATGATCGATGCCGTGGCCACGGCCGCGGAAACCCAATCCGTGTCGCTCAACGAGCGTCGTTACACGGTCCCGGTCAATGCGCATTCTGACCTTCATTTCGCGGGACATTCGGTCTTCGATTTCCAAGGCTCCCACCTATTCACGGATGCGGGGACTCTTGCCGCCGAGGATGCTGTTATGGATGCAAGGAACGACGACGGCGGTCCGGCCGTGTGCGCGGACGTCACCATGGAATCGCTTGCCAACTACAAGCACCACGGGCGTCTTGAACTGCACCTGGATCAGCGCGCGGCTGCGGCCACTGCCTTGGTCAGCGGCAATCACCTCGACGCCATCGTCGGCCCCGCCGGTACCGGCAAGACCACCACACTCGGTGCCGTCAAAGCAGCATGGGAGACAGCATTCGGAGCCGGCACAGTCGTTGGTCTAGCACCGGCGGCAGCGAGCGCCGAGGTTCTGGGGCGAGAGCTAGCGCTGACCACCGAGAATGTCGCTAAGTGGCTCCACGAGTCCGCCGGCCAGGGAGCCGGCAACCGGGCGGCCCAGTTCTTCGATGTGGAGCAGCGTCTTACTCGTCACCAGGCCGACAGGAACCCCCACGCCGTCCGACTGGCACAGAAGGCCGCATGGCTCACTGCCGAACAGGACAGGTGGCGTTTCCATCGGAATCAGCTGATCGTCGTCGACGAGGCCTCGATGGTGTCCACTCTTCAGCTAGCCGCCTTGGTACAGCAGGCGCGAGACGCCGGGGCGAAGGTCCTGCTGGTGGGCGACCCGGGACAATTGGACGCTATTGATGCCGGCGGAATCCTTGGCTGGCTGGACCGTCAAGGCAAGACGTCCCGGCTGACAACTATTTGGCGGTTCGAGCAGGCCTGGGAGCAAGGTGCATCGCTGATGCTCCGGTCGGGCGATTTCTCCGCAGTTGCCGAGTACAACCGTCACGGACGCCTTCGACATGGCTCGTACCCGGACATGGTCGATCAGGCGTATCTCAGCTGGCAGGCAGACATTAAAGCGGGGAAGTCCTCCATTCTCATTGCAGCCGAGAACGACACGGTGAGCATGCTCAATCGGCGCGCCCAGGCCGACCGGGTTATCCAGGGTGACGTGGATGCCGAGCAAGCCGTGCCGATCTGCGATGGATCACGCGCAGGCCGAGGTGACTCCGTCATCGCCCGCCAGAACGACCGCACAAACATGGACAGCAACGGAGACTTCATCCGGAACGGAACCATGCTCGACGTCGTCCGTGTAGACCGGCGTAACGGTTCCCTCACCGCCGTGCGGCGGGACACCGGTGCAACCATTTCCCTGACCCGCGCCTACGTCGAGAGTTCAGTTGAGCTCGGATATGCGACAACTGCCCACCGTTCACAGGGGCTCACCGTGGATACAGGGCACACCCTAGTTACGCAGAGTCGTCTCACACGAGAGCTGTTGTATGTGAGCATGACCCGTGGACGCGTGGGAAACCATGCCTATATCAGCGAGAACGATCCGCTGGAGGACGAGCCTCTGGATCCCGCCCTGCAAGCCACATGGCAGCAGATCCTCGGCGAAGTCCTTGCAGCCGAGGGCGCTGAACGGACGGCCCACGAAGTCCGCGACGCGGAGAGGACGAAAGCGGATAGTTTGCAGCGCCTCAGTGCTGAGTTCGACTATCTCGCGCAAATCGCCGCTGCCGAGGACCTTTCGGCTTTCCTCGAGGCGTACTCCCCCGATTCAGTGGCTGAGCTGCAGCAGTCTCCATCCTGGGGCGCGACTGTTGCGGCCTGGCGCCGCTCTGTTCAAGTCAGCCGTCCAAGTACCCAGCGCGTGGTGAAGGCCGCCATGGGAACCAGCGAATCGGCCAAAGACCTGGCAGCCGTGGTCCATTCCCGGCTCCGGCGCTTCCTGACTGCGATGCCTGTCATCGAGGAAGATCCGCTGGCGCCTGTGAACTCCGCGCGCCCGGACCTGGCTCACATGGTCGATCAGATTCAGGAGCGGATACGACAAAGAATGGACAACATAACTAGGGATGCCTTCATGCACGACCCAGGATGGAAACGGAACCTTGTGGAGAGTTTGGGCCCGGACATCCGGTCGGAGGATGCACACGACATCGTACGCCGAGTCGCGATTTTCAGAGACCGATGGGGCGTAGGTGATTCGCCGCTTCCGCTGGGGCCGGTTCCGGCACCATATGAGTGGGAGCAACGGGAGCAACGCGCGGGCATTGACCAGCTCATCGGCCAGCTGGCTCTCCCGCTTACCGGGCAGCCTCAGGGGAACTGCTGGGTTGGAGAACCGGTGACTCAAGCAGACAGCCTTATCAATGTCGGCTGGCAGCTCTGACATGAAAATTAACGGTTGTGGTTTCTTAGCCGGCTTGTTGCAAGGGTTCGAGAATGACTTGGTAGCCCAGGGACTCGAGCTGTCCGATCGC
>NZ_JBHTXX010000036.1:0-62285 GCF_042791415.1 Arthrobacter sp. NPDC056691 | reverse complement strand
CGGGGCTTGGGTGTTTTGGGCGGGGGGGGGGCTTCGGGCGCCTAATCCTGGTGCTTTCGGCCCCCTACGCCGTTAAGCCGACGACGCGTGCGGCCTTCCCGGCTAGGCTCGGACGTATGCAGCGCCGATTCCGGGGACCGCCCACAGCAGCCATCGTGGTTGCCGTGGCCATCTTCGAGGTGGTAGGCACCGTGTTCGCCTCCGCCCGCCAGCCGGACCACCGGCCGCTGGATGCCCTCGCGGTCGTCCTGCTGCTGGCTGGACCGGCCTCCCTGTCCCTGCGGCGCCGCGCCCCGCTGGTGATGCTTCCGGCCGCGGCGGCGTCCGTCGGGGCGTATCTGGCCGTTGGCTACGCGTGGGGTCCGGTGTTCCTGTCGCTGGCGCTGGCGATCGTGCTTTCCGCCGCGGCCGGGAAGCGCTGGCAGACCTGGGCCGTGGCCGGTGCCTGTGCAGCCGTGCTGGTGGCCGGCGCGGCGGTCAGCGGCGACGAGTTCGCCCTGGTCCGGGCCTTCGCCGGCACCTCGTGGCTGGCCATTCTCGTGCTGATGGGGGAGGGCGTGCGGCTGCGTACCGAGCGGGTGGCGGAACGGCACCGCCAGCACGAGGCCCGCGAGCAGGCGGCCCGCGACGAGTACCGGCTGGCCCTCGCCCGGGACATCCACGACGTCGTTGCGCATTCCCTGTCGCTCATTAACGTCCGAGCTTCCGTGGCGCTGCACCTCGGAGAGAGGGACCCTGACCAGTTCCGCCCCGCGCTGGAAGCCATCAAGGCAGCGAGCAAGGATTCGCTGGCCGAGATCCGCCAGCTCCTGGGCGTGCTCCGCGAGGACGCCCCGCTGAGCCCCGCGCCCCCTCCGCGGCTGGACAGGGTTCCGGGGCTCGCCGATGACGCCCGCCGGGCGGGGCTCGAGGTCAGCCTGACCCTGCCGGAGGCAGCCAGCGTGCAGCAGCTTCCGGATGCCGTCCAGGAAGCTGCGTACCGGATCGTCCAGGAAGCCCTGACCAACGTGGTGCGGCATTCCGGCGCCCGGAAGGCCGCCGTCGTCCTTGCCCTGGAGGGTACGACGGCGGTGGGGAACCCCGGAGGACAGCTCACCGTGACCGTTGACGACGACGGCGCCGGGGCCGCCGGAGTGCCGGAAGGCAACGGGGTGACGGGGATGCGGGAGAGGACGGTCGCCGTGGGCGGTTCGCTGAACCTTACACCGCTGCGTCCGGGCTGGCGTGTGCGGGCCGTGATGCCGGTGGCCCCGCGGCTGGCCGGACCAGTCCCCGGAGCAGACCGGGAGGCGCGGTGATCCGCATCCTGCTGGCCGACGACCAGACACTCATCCGCGCCGGCTTCCGTGCCCTCCTGAACGCAGAACCGGACATGGAGGTGGTGGCCGAGTGCGGAACCGGCCAAGACGCCGTCCGCCTCGCGGCCCGGGAGCGCCCCGACGTGGTGCTGATGGACATCCGGATGCCCGGGACGGACGGGCTGGAGGCCACCCGGAAAATCATGGCGGACCAAGGCCTCGCCGGCACTCGCATCATCATCCTCACCACCTTCGAACTGGACGAATACATCGCTGAGGCGGTGCGCGCCGGGGCGGCAGGGTTCCTGGTGAAGGACACCGAACCCGAGGAGCTGCTCCGCGCCGTCCGGGTGGTCTACGACGGCGACGCGCTGCTCTCGCCTTCCGTCACCCGGCGCATCATGGCCCAGCTGGCCCTGCAGTCCCGGGCGACGGCGGCTCCGGTGCCGCTGGAGAACATCACCGAGCGTGAGCGTGAAGTCCTGGGTCTCGTGGGCGAGGGCCTGAACAACGCGGAGATCGCGGAGCGGCTGGTGATCACGCCCCTCACGGCCAAGACACACGTCTCGCGCATCATGACCAAGCTGCTGGTCCGCGACCGCGCACAGCTGGTGGTGCTGGCCTACGAATCGGGCCTCGTGCGGCCCGGCTGGGCCGGCTAGGGCAGCAGATCCGGCTGGGGCGGCAGCAATGGCCCTAACCCGATGCTCTCTCACTTCCTGCCGATTCCTCGGCGATCCTCTTTCACTAGGTACGACCGCAGTGCGGTCAGGCCGGCAGGGAGTGAGGGAGGGTCTGACTTCAGCGGCAGGGGCCGGACTCCCGGCGGAGTACGCGGGGCACCCAAGGTGACTCCCGGCGTCGGACGACCCGCCGCCGTCGGACGGCCAGACTCGAAACAGAGCCGAAGGACGGCTCTTACCGAGATTTTGGGAGCATGACATGACTTCATCCCTAGCCGCCACTTTCGCGGTCCAGTCCGCGCAGTTGCTGACCGATCCCGTAGCCCACGGCCCGTGGGGCACAGGATTCTCGCCATGGTTCCTGCTGTTCCCGCTGTTCTGGATCCTGGTGATCGGACTGTTCATCTTCATTGCCCGGCGTACGTGGCGCAGGAACCACGAGTGGGCCACGGCCCGCGGCGGCGAAAGCGTCCTGCGTGAGCGCTACGCGCGCGGCGAGATCGACGAGACCGAGTACCGCCAGCGCCTGGAGGTCCTGCGGGGGGACTCGCAGGGGAACTCTCGAGGGAACCGCAGGTAACGCCAACCGCAACGCGAGGTCAGATATCGCCCTCCGCATCGGGCTAAAAGTGACCCCGCGTTGCTGTTCGGGGTTTTTGAGACTTAGCTATTCCTTTGGCCTGCGCCGCGTACTAGCGTGGTGGGGTGCCCGAACTCCATTCCGCCGAAGGAACGTCCAAGAAGCCTGTGCCCGCTAACGAGACAGGGCCCGAGAAAGAAACAGGGCCCACCCGGCCGCGGTACGTGATTACCGCCGAGAACCTGACCAAGACCTACGGCGACGTCACCGCCGTCGACGGCATTTCCTTCAGCGTTCCGGCAGGGGAGTCCTTCGGGCTGCTCGGGCCCAACGGCGCCGGGAAGTCCACCACCATGAAAATGATCGGCGGAGTGTCCCAGCGGACCTCCGGAAACCTGACCATCATGGGGCTGGACCCCGAGCAGAACGGACCCGAGGTGCGCGCGCACCTGGGCGTGGTGCCGCAGCAGGACAACCTGGACGAGGAACTCAAGGTCCGGGACAACCTGCTGGTCTACGGCCGCTACTTCGGGCTGCCCATGAGCTACCTCAGGCCCAAGGCGGACGAGCTGCTCGAATTCGCACAGCTGACGGACAAGGCCAAGTCCAAGGTGGATGCCCTGTCCGGCGGCATGAAGCGCCGCCTCACCATCGCGCGCTCGCTCATCAACGAGCCCCGCATCCTGCTGCTCGACGAACCCACCACCGGACTGGACCCGCAGGCGCGGCACATCCTGTGGGACCGCCTGTTCCGTTTGAAGGAGCAGGGCGTCACGCTGATCCTCACCACCCACTACATGGATGAGGCCGAGCAGCTCTGCGACCGGCTGATCGTGGTGGACAAGGGCCGGATCATGGCGGAGGGCTCGCCGGCATCGCTCATCCGGGACTACTCCACCCGCGAAGTCCTGGAACTGCGGTTCGGTTCCGAGCGCAACGCCAGCATCGGCGCCGAGCTCGAGGGCATCGGCGAACGCCTGGAGACGCTCCCGGACCGGGTGCTCATCTACACGCACGACGGCGAGGCGGCATTGGAGGAAGTCTCCGCGCGCGGACTGCGCCCACTCACCTCGCTGGTGCGCAGGTCTTCGCTGGAGGACGTGTTCCTCCGGCTTACCGGCAGGAGCCTCGTTGACTGAGCCGTCGCCTGCTGTCCCGGCCAGCGGGCGTGCCGGCGGCGACGCCCCCGGGCCCACCGCCGTCGGGAATCCACCGGAAAGCACGACGGCGGGACTCGCCTTGCGCGCCCACCCTCCCGAGGTGTCGGCTGCCAAGGCGCGGCGCTGGGGCGCCTTCTACTACGCAGAGCAGGTCCTGCGCGTCATGAAGGGCTACGGCTGGTCCATCTTCCTGTACAGCGTGGGCCAGCCGGCGGCGTACCTGTTCGCGATGGGCGTCGGCCTGGCAACGCTGGTGGACACCAACAGTGCCTCCGCGTTCGGCGGGGTCAGTTACATCGCCTTCATCGCGCCGGCACTGCTCGTCTCCGCCGCGGTCATGACCGCAGCCAACGAATTCACATTCCCGGTGATGGACGGCTTCAAATGGCGCCGCGTCTACTACGGCCCGCACGCCTCCCCGCTGACCCCGGAACAGATCGCGGCCGGCCAGATCATCGCGGTGACCCTGCGGTTCCTGCTGCAGTCCGTCATCTACTTCGTCATCGTGGCCATGTTCGGCGCATCACCGAGCAGCTGGGGCTGGGGCTCGGTGCTGGTGGCAACTCTGGCCGGGCTCTCGTTCGGCCTGCCGCTCATGGCGTACGCGGCCTCGGTCAAGGAGGACAAAGGCCAGTTCGCCATGGTGATGCGGTTCATCGTCATGCCGCTGTTCCTGTTCTCCGGCACGTTCTTCCCACTGGACACACTGCCCGTGCTGGTCCGCTGGATCGGCTGGATCTCGCCCATCTGGCACGGCACGGAGCTGGGCCGGGTGATGACCTTCGGCTACGACGAATCCCCGGTGCTGACCATCATCCATGTCGTGTTCCTGCTGGCCCTGGCCTGGTTCGGCTGGGTCCTCACCAAGCGCCAATTCGTCAGGAGGATGGGGCAGTGACAGTCCTGACCCAGGGCCACGCCGTCACGGAGGAAGCCCGGAACCGGCGCTTCGGCCCGCTGTACTCACGGAACGCGCGCGCGGTGATCGGGCGCGGGCTGATGGCCACCAAGAGCAGCAACTGGCTGGTGATGCTGTCCGGGTTCTTCGAGCCGGTGCTGTTCCTGATTTCCATGGGTGTCGGCATGGGCGCCGTGGTGGGCTCCGTCTCCGGTCCGGGCGGCCAGGAGATCAGCTACGCAGCGTACATCGCACCGGCGCTGCTGGCGGTCTCGGCCATGAACGGGGCGGTGTACGACTCCACCTGGAATGTCTTCTTCAAGATGAACTTCGCGAAGCTCTACCAGGGAATGCTGTACACCTCCCTCGGTCCCCTCGACGTGGCCATCGGCGAGATCTTCCTGGCCCTGCTGCGCGGCCTGCTGTATGCCACCGGGTTCACGGCGGTCATGGGGCTGATGGGGCTCATCACCACCCCGTGGGCGCTGCTGATGATTCCGGCCTCGGTGCTGATCGCGTTCGGGTTCGCCAGCTTCGGCATGGGCATCACGAGCTTCATGAAGACCTTCCAGCAGATGGACTGGGTGAACTTCATCATGCTGCCGATGTTCCTCTTCAGCGCCACCTTCTATCCGCTGAGCGTCTACCCCGAGTACATCCAGTGGCTGATCCAGGCCATGCCGCTGTGGCACGGGGTGGAGCTTCTGCGGCAGATCAGCGCCGCCTCCTTCACACCGGCCACTGCCATCCACGTGGGCTACTACCTGGTCATGATCGTGCTGGGCCTCATGCTCACCACGGGCAGGCTGCGGAGCCTGTTCCTGAAGTAGGTGCTGTTCGCCACCGGCGGGTGTTCGCCGCCGGTGGAAGCGTCCTGGGGCGTCCCCGGGATTTGAGAGAATAGCTTCATGCAATCTCTGGGCAGCTCCAAGTCGTCATCCACACCGGGCCGGGGCGGATTCTCCATGTTCCGCATCAGCGGTCCGGGCCTGCTGGTCCTGGTCACCGCCTTCCTGGTGGCCGTGATCTTCGCCGCCAACCAGAACGACGTCGTCGGCTGGGTTGTCGCGGTCATCGCGCTGTTCTGGCTGGCGCTTGCCTCCTTCGTGGTTTTCAGCATCCAGCGGGCGGCCAAGAAGGCCGGCGCCAAGATCAATGAGGCGCACAACGCGTTCAACGCCGCCACCGGCCGCGCGCCTTCCACCGCCTCGGCCGACCACGGCGGAACCCGCCTGGTGCGCGAACGCAGTGAAGCGGAGGAACTCCGGGACATGAAGCTGGACCACTCCTTCAAGATCGTGCAGGTGCAGGTTCGCGTGGTGGAGCAGGAGCGTGCCAAGGGTGCAGCCGCGGACCAGGACACCATCCGCCGCGCCCTCGAGACCATCGAGATCACCGCCACCAACGCCCGTGACATGATCAAGTCCTCCGGCGGCTCCGGCGAGCCCGTGGCCGGAACCATCATCGACTAGAGTGGAACGGGTGAGCTCGGCATTGAAGAAGGACCACCTTCGCATCGCAACAGTCAACGTCAACGGCCTCCGCGCTGCCTACAAGAAGGGCATGGCCGAGTGGCTCGCGACCCGCGAAGTGGACATCCTGACCCTGCAGGAAGTGCGCGCGCCTGACGCCATTGTCCGCCAGCTCATCGGCGAAGGGTGGCACATCCTGCACGCCGAAGCCGAGGCCAAGGGCCGCGCCGGCGTGGCCATCGCCTCCCGCGAGGAGCCCCTCGTCACCCGCGACCACATTGGCGACGACTACTTCGCCACGGCCGGCCGTTGGGTGGAGGCGGATTTCCGGGTCCGCGACGCCGAAGGCAACGCGTCGCAGCTGACCGTCGTGAGCGCCTACGTGCACTCCGGCGAGGCCGGCACCCCCAAGCAGGAGGACAAGTACCGCTTCCTGGATGTCATGAGCACCCGTCTGCCCGAGCTCACCAAACACAGCGATCATGCCCTGGTCACCGGTGACCTGAACGTGGGCCACACCGAGCTGGACATCAAGAACTGGAAGGGCAACGTCAAGCGTGCCGGCTTCCTGCCGGAGGAGCGCGCCTACTTTGACCGCTTCTTCGGTGCGGAGATCGGCTGGAAGGATGTTCACAGGGGCCTGGCGGGCAGCGTCAACGGCCCCTACACCTGGTGGTCTCAGCGCGGCCAGGCCTTCGACAACGACACCGGCTGGCGCATCGACTACCACCTGGCCACCCCCGCCCTCGCGGCCGCCGCAGTGCAGGCCGTCGTGGACCGGGCGCCGTCGTGGGACACCCGCTTCTCTGACCATGCCCCGCTGGTAGTGGACTACCGGCTCTAGTTCCAAAGGCTCCGACGAATGACCTCCACTTCCACCGTGACCGACGCAGCTGCGCAGCCCGAAGCAGCCAACGGAACCCAGCCGGCCGCCGGTATCCGGCACCGCATCCTGTCCGGCATGCAGCCCTCCGCCGATTCCCTGCACCTTGGCAACTATCTCGGCGCCCTCGTGAACTGGGTGCGGATGCAGGATGAGTACGACGCAATCTTCTTTATCCCGGACCTGCACGCCATCACCGTTCCGCAGGACCCGGCCGAGCTGGCCCGGCGGACGCGGGTCACGGCGGCGCAGTACATCGCCGGGGGCGTGGACGTGGACAAGTGCACGCTGTTCGTCCAGTCCCAGGTGCCCGAACACGCCCAGCTGGCCTGGGTGCTGAACTGCATCACGGGCTTCGGCGAAGCGTCCCGCATGACGCAGTTCAAGGACAAGGCCCACAAACAGGGCTCCGAGCACGCCAGCGTGGGCCTGTTCACCTACCCGATCCTGCAGGCCGCGGACATCCTTCTCTACCAGCCGCACGGCGTCCCCGTCGGCGAGGACCAGCGCCAGCACGTCGAGCTCAGCCGCGACCTCGC
The DNA here is from genome assembly GCF_042791415.1 of Arthrobacter sp. NPDC056691. Taxonomy (NCBI): domain Bacteria; kingdom Bacillati; phylum Actinomycetota; class Actinomycetes; order Micrococcales; family Micrococcaceae; genus Arthrobacter; species Arthrobacter sp. NPDC056691. Next base: position 54,772 of record NZ_JBHTXX010000036.1, on the reverse strand, counting down.
TGCACGCTTCAACACCCGCTTCGGCGAGACCTTTACCGTGCCCAAGCCCTTCATCCAGAAGGAGTCGGCGAAGATCTATGACCTGCAGAACCCCACCGCCAAGATGTCCAAGTCCGCGGAATCACCCGCCGGCCTGATCAATCTGCTCGACGAGCCCAAGGTCACGGCCAAGCGGATCAAGTCGGCGGTCACGGACACTGAGACGGAGATCCGCTTCGACCGGGAAACCAAGCCCGGCGTGTCCAACCTGCTGACAATCTACTCGGCCATCACCGGGAAGTCTGTGGACGCCCTCGTTGGCGAATACCAGGGCAAGATGTACGGCCACCTCAAGGTGGACCTCGCCGAAGTGGTGACCGAGCGGCTGACGCCGATCCGGGACCGGGCCAACGAACTGCTGGCGGACCCGGCGGAGCTGGACCGGCTGCTGGCCCACGGCGCCGACAAGGCCCGCGCAATCGCCTCCGCCACCCTCCAGGACGTCTACGCCAAGACTGGCTTCCTGCCGTATGCCGGAGCCCGCTAGCGAAATGCCGGCCCCCAAGCCCGCCAACAGCGGAGTCAGCGACGGAATGAGCCTCGGGGTTATTCTGGGCTTTCCGCCTGAAATCGCCGAGGAACTCCAGCGGTGGCGGGCATCTTTCGGGGACCCCATGGCCACCGTCATTCCGGCTCACATCACCCTCGTCACCACCACGCCCACGCATGACTGGGAAGCTGCCCGCGACCACGTGCGCGAGGTGGCCCGGACGCAGGTCCCGTTCATGGTGACCATCTGCGGAACGGGGTCCTTCCGGCCCGTTTCCCCGGTGGTGTTCATCAACGTGGAGGACGGCTTCCAGGAATGCGTCGACCTGCACGAAAAGCTACAGACCGGACCGCTCGAACGTGAGCTGCCGTTTGCCTACCATCCCCATGTGACCATCGCCCACGACGTCGCACCGGAAAGCCTCGATGAGGCCGAAACGGTGCTGAAGGACTACAGGGCAACCTTCCCGGTGGTTAGCATGGGACTCTACGAGCACGACACCGATGGTATTTGGCAGCTACGGGAAGAGCTTGACTTTGGTACCGAACCAGACGATGAACGGGACGCCCTCCGAGCAACAAACGCCGACGGAGCCACCGCTCCCCACTGAGCGTGCGAAGTTGAAGCTTGAGGTCATCCGCAAGCAGGTGGTGTGGGGCAAGGCCCGCCGGTCCGGCCAGGGGGCGTTGCCCCAGGTCATGGCCCTGGTCCAGTGGCTGCAGGCCAGGCTGAACGCCTTCCGCCCGATGCGGGCGTGGCAGCACTACACACGCCAGCACGGCCCGCTGATGAGCGCGGGCACCGGCTTCAACATGTTCTTCTCCATCACCGGCCTGCTGACCACCGGCTTCTCCATCGCGGGGCTGGCGCTCCGCGGCCAGCCTGCACTCCTGGACCGGATCGTTGCCAGCGTGGCCGAAAGTGCCCCGGGCCTGTTAAAGGTCGACGGCGGTGACGGGCTGGTGGATCCGAAGGACCTCCTGAACCCCGACGGTCTCGGCTGGACGGCAGTCATTGCCGCCATCGTCACCGTCATCACGTCCCTGGGCTGGATCGCCGGCCTGCGGGAGGGGCTCCGGGGAGTCATGATGCTCGGCCCGCTCAAGCTCAATCCCGTGATCATGAAACTGCACGACGCCGGAACACTGCTGCTGCTCGGCACCGCCCTGGTCATCAGCTCGGGTGCGTCCCTCGTGTTCGGCACCGCCGCGGGCTGGGCGATGGAGCAGCTCCGCCTGGACCCCGCCGTGGCAGGGCCGCTGGCGGCCCTGATCAAGATCGCCGTGCCGCTGGTACTGAACTGGATCACCGCGCTCATCATGTTCCGCCTGGCCGGCGGGCTCAGGCTCTCCCGGCAGGCGCTGCTGGAAGGAACCATCCTCGCGGGGGTGGGCACCACAGTCCTGCAGGTCTTCAGCACCGAACTGCTGGCGGGCGCCGGACGCAACCCCATCCTGGCGCCCTTCGCCATCATCATCGGGCTGCTGATCTGGTTCAACCTGGTCAGCCAGGTCTATCTTGTTTCCGCGTCCTGGTCGGCCATCCGTGAGGAGGACCTGAAGGCCGCTCCGGCTGCCAAAACCGCCGGCTGGGGGTCACGCCAGGTGCAGCCCGGAAAGACGCCCGTGGAGCGGCACCACCCGGCGGAGCACCCGCGCCCCGTGGGCGTCAGCGTCCGGCGTCGAGGTACTGGTCGGCCCACGCCGCGATAATCTTCGCGGCCCGCGCCGCCTGCCCCTTGCCGGTCAGCAGGTGGTCGCTGCCCTCCAGCGAGACGAAGTTCCGCGGGTGGCGGGCGGTCTGGAAAATCGTGCTGGCGTTCTCGATGCCCACGGTGTTGTCCGTGGGGGAGTGCAGGACCATCAGGGGCTTGTGCAGCCGCCGGATGCAGTCCGTGAGGTCGGCGTTCTCGAGGTCCTCCACGAAGTGCCGGCGGATCTCCACCCGCTTGCCGCCGAGGTCCACCTCGGCGCTGCCCTCGCTCAGGATCTTGTCCAGGGCCGCGTCGAAGACGTGCGCGACATGTTTGGGGGAGAAGGGCGCACCCACCGTGGCGACGGCATCGACCTCAGCGATTTCGGACGCGGCCGCAAGAACGGCGGCGCCGCCGAAGGAATGCCCCACCAGCAGCGAGATGGCACGGCCCTCCGCCCGCATGTACTCCGCCGCCCGGACCGTGTCCGCCACCTTGTGGCTGAAGGAGCCCGCGGACCACTGCCCGGCGGAGCCGCCGAGGCCCACGTTGTCGAAGCGGAGCATGCCGATCCCGTTGTCCGCCAGCGCCTTGCACATCCGGGACGCCGCGGGGCTGTCCTTGCCCAGCGTGAAGCCGTGCGAAAAGACGCCCCAGCCCTTCACCGGGCCTTCCGGCACATCGAGGATGCCGGACAACAGTTCGCCGGTGGTGCCTTCGAACGAAACTTTTTCGGAGCGGTGCATCTGTTCATTCCCTGGTGGTTGATACGAACGGCTTGGTTGGAGAAACAACGACGGCGCCGCTCACCGTACGTTTCCGCATGTGGTGAGCGACGCCGTCGTACTCTTTTGTCCGCTTAGAGCGGGCTCAGATCTTGCGGGCCAGGATGGCCTGCTTGACCTCTGCAATGGCCTGCGTGACCTGGATGCCGCGGGGGCATGCCTCGGAGCAGTTGAAGGTGGTGCGGCAGCGCCACACGCCTTCCTTGTCGTTGAGGATCTCCAGGCGCATGTCGCCGGCGTCGTCACGGGAGTCGAAGATGAAGCGGTGGGCGTTCACGATCGCTGCCGGACCGAAGTACTGGCCGTCGGTCCAGAACACGGGGCAGGACGACGTGCACGCGGCGCACAGGATGCACTTGGTGGTGTCGTCGAAGCGCTCACGGTCCTCGGCGGACTGCAGGCGTTCCTTCGTGGGCTCGTGGCCCTTGTTGATGAGGAACGGCATGACTTCGCGGAAGGACTGGAAGAACGGCTCCATGTCCACGATCAGGTCCTTCTCCACCGGCAGGCCCTTGATGGGCTCAACGGTGATGGGCTTGGACGTGTCCAGGTCCTTCAGCAGGGTCTTGCAGGCGAGGCGGTTGCGGCCGTTGATGCGCATGGCATCGGAACCGCAGACGCCGTGGGCGCAGGAGCGGCGGAAGGAGACGCTGCCGTCCACTTCCCACTTGATCTTGTGCAGGGCGTCCAGCACGCGGTCCGTGCCGTACATGGTCAGCTTGAAGTCGTCCCAGCGGGCTTCGGCGGAAACCTCGGGGTCGTAGCGGCGGACGCGCAGGGTGATGTCGAACGTCGGGATTTCCCCGCCGCCGCCAACACCGGCGGGAAGTTCGATCTTGGAGGCTGGCTCAGCAAGTTCAGCGGACATATTAGTACTTCCTCACCATCGGCTCGTAGCGCGTAAAGACAACCGGCTTGGTGGCAAGCCGGACACCGGCGATTGCCTCCTCCGCGGAACCGTCGGCCGGTGCGTGGTCTTCTTTGTACGCCATGGAGTGCTTCATGAATTTTTCGTCGTCGCGGTCCGGGAAGTCCTCGCGGAAGTGGCCGCCGCGGGATTCCTCACGGTGCAGGGCCGCCACGGTCATGACCCGAGCGAGCTCCAGCAGGAAGCCGAGCTCCACGGCCTCGAGCAGGTCCAGGTTGAAGCGCTTGCCCTTGTCCTGGACGCTGATGCGCTGGTACCGCTCCTCGAAGGACTCGATGTCCTTCAGGACCTGGTTCAGCGTGTCTGCCGTGCGGAACACCTGCATGTTGGCGTCCATGGTGTCCTGCAGTTCCTTGCGGATCGCGGCGACCTTTTCGGTGCCGTTCGCGTTGCGGGCCACATCCAGCAGGCGGATGGTGAAGTCTTCCGGGTTCTCCGGCAGTTCCACGAAGTCAGCCGTCTTGGCGTACTCGGCGGCGGCAATGCCGGCGCGTTTGCCGAACACGTTGATGTCCAGCAGGGAATTGGTGCCCAGACGGTTGGAGCCGTGCACGGACACGCAGGCCACCTCGCCGGCGGCGTAGAGGCCCGGAACCACGGTGTCGTTGTCCTGGAGGACCTCGGTGGTGATGTTCGTCGGGATGCCGCCCATGGCGTAGTGCGCCGTCGGGAAGACCGGGACCGGCTCCGTGTAGGGCTCGACGCCGAGGTAGGTGCGGGCGAACTCGGTGATGTCCGGCAGCTTGGCGTCGATGTGGGCCGGTTCAAGGTGCGTCAGGTCAAGGAGCACGTAATCCTTGTTCGGTCCGCAGCCGCGGCCTTCGCGGACCTCGTTGGCCATGGAGCGGGCCACGATGTCACGCGGGGCGAGGTCCTTAATCGTCGGGGCGTAGCGCTCCATGAAGCGTTCACCCTCGGAGTTACGGAGGATGGCGCCTTCACCGCGGGCGGCCTCGGACAGGAGGATGCCGAGGCCGGCGAGGCCGGTCGGGTGGAACTGGAAGAACTCCATGTCCTCCAGGGGGATGCCGCGCCGGAACGCGATGCCCATGCCGTCACCGGTCAGGGTGTGGGCATTCGAGGTGGTCTTGAAGACCTTGCCGGCGCCGCCGGAGGCGAACACCACGGACTTGGCCTGGAAGACGTGCAGCTCGCCGGAGGCGAGGTCGTAGGACACGACGCCGGCAACGCGCTTCTGCTTGAACGGCGTGCCGTCCTCGCGCACGGCGTCTTCCTCGACCGTCAGGAGGTCCAGGACGTAGTACTCGTTGTAGAACTCAACGTTGTGCTTGACGCAGTTTTGGTACAGGGTCTGGAGGATCATGTGGCCCGTGCGGTCCGCGGCGTAGCAGGCGCGGCGCACCGGAGCCTTGCCGTGGTCACGGGTGTGGCCGCCGAAGCGGCGCTGGTCGATGCGGCCCTCGGGCGTGCGGTTGAACGGCAGGCCCATCTTTTCGAGGTCCAGCACCGCGTCGATGGCCTCCTTGGCCATGACCTCGGCGGCGTCCTGGTCAACCAGGTAGTCGCCGCCCTTGATGGTGTCGAAGGTGTGCCATTCCCAGTTGTCTTCCTCGACATTGGCCAGGGCTGCACACATGCCGCCCTGCGCCGCACCCGTGTGGGAGCGGGTGGGGTACAGCTTGGTCAGTACTGCTGTTCGCGCACGCTGACCGGACTCGATCGCGGCGCGCATCCCGGCGCCACCGGCACCGACGATGACGACGTCGTACTTATGGACCTGCATACCAGACGCTCTTTCTCTCAAAATTCGCAATAAAACAGCGGGCGGCCTGGGCCGTCTCCGCACAAAATTGCGGCCCGCCAATGGATGGCGGGCCGCCACGGGATGCTACGCGGGGCAGAAGCCGCCGGGCAGCTGGACGCCGTTGACAACCGGGCACGGGTTGAAGGTGAAGATCACCAGGGTGCCGAGGATGATGATGACGGCGGAGGCTGCGTAGAGGACCATCTTGAGCCAGAAGCGGGTGGAGTCCTTCTCGGCGTAGTCGTTGATGATGGTGCGGACACCGTTGGTGCCGTGCAGCATGGCGAGCCACAGCATGGCCAGGTCCCAGAACTGCCAGAACGGATCTGCCCACTTGCCGGCAACGAAGCCAAAGTCGATGGCGTGGATGCCTTCGCCCACCAGGAGATTGACGATGAGGTGGCCGAAGATCAGCACAACCAGGACCACGCCGGAGAGGCGCATGAACAGCCAGGCCAGCATTTCGAAGTTGCCGCGAGAGTTGCCGTTGCGGCGGTACTTCGGGGCGATCTTGCCGGACTCGGGCTTGCCGCCGATCTGTCCGCTGCGCGGGGACTGGATCTCAGTTGCAGACATGGCTTAGTGACCTCCGAGCGCGAGGGACAGGTGGCGGATGGCGAAGGCGACCATGGTGACGACCCACAGGCCCAGCACCACCCACAGCATCTGGCGCTGGTACTTGGCGCCCTTCTTCCAGAAGTCGACGGCGATGATCCGCAGGCCGTTGAAGGCGTGGAACACGATCGCTGCGACGAGGCCCGTTTCACCCAGGGCCATCAGCGGGTTCTTGTAGGCACCGATCACGGCGGTGTAGGCCTCAGGCGACACCCTCACCAGTGAGGTGTCCAGCACATGGACCAACAAGAAGAAAAAGATCACTACACCAGTAATGCGGTGTCCAACCCAAGACCACATGCCTTCACGGCCGCGGTACAAGGTGCCAGCTGGTTTCGTCGGCACTGAATAAACCTCCCTGAACACAGCGGCGCTGGCGCGGGATCCACGCCGGGGGGAACGCCTGCTGCGAGAGCACTCGTAGCTCAGGCCTAAATCTAGGCTTCGCTCACAGCTTATTCAATTCAGGCGTTCCTTGCCCGCCACGTACTGTACGGATTTTCGGTTATTTTGAGACAAACACCACATCTGTTGCCACAGTATCCGCATGCGGCCCGCCGGCGAAAGGCCGCCCTGAGGTGCGTCGGCTAAAGTAGGGCCTGATGAGTAACGACAAAGTGACAAGCCAGGATTCACCTCTCAGCCGTTTTATCGCTGTGATTCCTGCGGGCGGTGTGGGGACCCGCCTCTGGCCTCTGTCACGAGCAGCAGCTCCCAAATTCCTTCACGACCTGACCGGTTCGGGCAGCACGCTTCTGCGTGCCACCTACGACCGCCTTGAACCGCTGGCCGGCAACCGCGTCCTTGTTGTCACTGGCGTGGCGCACCGTGCCGCCGTCTGCCGCCAGCTGCCCGAGGTGCAGGACGGCGACCTCGTGCTCGAGAGCGAACCGAAGGACTCCGGCGCCGCGATCGGCCTGGCCGCAGCCATCCTGCACCAGCGCGATCCGGACGTCATCATGGGCTCCTTTGCCGCGGACCAGGTGATCAGCCCCGATGGTCTCTTCCAGGACGCCGTGCGGGAAGCCATCCACACCGCCGCGGCCGGCAAGATCGTGACCATCGGCATCAAGCCGACCCACCCGTCCACCGGTTTCGGCTACATCCGGTCCGGCAACTCGCTGCACATCCCCGGGGCGCCCAGCGCCCAGGCTGTGGTGGAGTTCGTGGAGAAACCGGACGAGGACGTCGCCCAGCAGTACGTGGACAGCGGCGAGTACGTCTGGAACGCCGGCATGTTCGTGGCGCCCGTTTCCCTCATGCTCAAGCACCTGGAAGCGAACCAGCCGGAGCTTTTCAACGGCCTGCAGGAAATCGCCCAGGCGTGGGACACGCCGCAGCGTGACGGAGTCACCGCGCGTGTCTGGCCCACCCTGCCCAAGATCGCTATCGACTATGCAGTCGCCGAGCCCGCAGCGGCAGCCGGGGACGTCGCCGTCGTACCCGGTTCCTTCCGTTGGGACGACGTCGGCGACTTCGCCTCCGTGGGGCGGCTGAACAGCGCCAAGGAAGTGGACGAGGTGACGGTCCTCGGCGAGGGCGCCCGCGTCTTCACCGAAAACGCCAGCGGCGTGGTGGTCTCGGACACCAAGCGTGTCATCGCCCTGATCGGCATCAAGGACGTCGTCATCGTGGATACGCCGGATGCGCTCCTGGTGACCACCAAGCAGCACTCGCAGCGGGTGAAGCAGGCGGTCGACGCCCTGAAGGCCAGCGGCGACACCGACGTCCTCTAGTTCTCGGGAAAGCAAACAGGCCGTAACGCGGAGAAGGCGATGCAGCTAATCTTTCCGGCCTCGCTACAGTTGAGGTGTGCGCAATTACACTACTGAAGCTGAGCCCACCGCCCTGGTGGGGCCGTGGCTGGAGCCCCTGCTGCCGGAACTGATCGATTTTCGCCGTGACCTGCATGCGCACCCCGAACTGTCTTTCAGGGAATTCCGGACGACGGACAAGCTGGCCGAGCGGCTCGAGGCTGCAGGCCTCGAGCCCCGCCGGCTCGAGGGCACCGGCCTGACCGTTGACATCGGCGAGGGCCCGATCGCCACCGCGCTGCGCGGTGACATCGATGCCCTCCCGATCATCGAGGAAACGGGACTCCCGTTCGCCTCGAAGAACCACGGCGTCACGCACGCCTGCGGCCACGACGTGCACACCACCACCATGCTGGGCATCGCCCTGGTGCTGCACCGGATGCATCAGGAATCCCCGCTGGGCGGGACGGTGCGCATCATCTTCCAGCCCGCCGAGGAAACCATGCCCGGCGGAGCGCACTCCTGCATCGAGCAGGGCGTGCTGGAAGGTGTTCCCCGCATCCTGGCGCTGCACTGCGACCCGCGCATCGAAGTGGGCAAGATCGGCACCCGCATCGGCGCCATCACCTCGGCATCAGACACCATCCGGATTGAACTGTCCGGCCGCGGCGGGCACACCTCGCGCCCGCACCTGACCGAGGAGCTTGTTTTCGCGCTGGCGCAGATTGCCGTGAACGTGCCGGCCGTCCTGTCCCGCCGGGTGGACGTCCGCAGCGGCGTCTCGGTGGTGTGGGGGCACATCTCCGCCGGGTCGGCGCCCAACGCGATCCCCGGCACCGGGTACATGGCCGGAACCATGCGCTGCCTGGACCGCGATGCCTGGCACAGCGCCGGCGAACTGCTGGACGAAGTGGTGCACCAGGTGGCTGCGCCCTACGGCGTGGACGTGCGGCTGGAGCATACCCGGGGCGTTCCTCCCGTGGTCAACTCCGAACATGAGACGGCGCTGATCGAGGCTGCTGCGCGTGCCGAGATCGGCGAGGGCGCAGTGGTGCTGACGCCGCAGTCCATGGGCGGGGAGGACTTCGCCTGGTTCCTGGCCGAACTGCCCGGGGCCATGATGCGTCTCGGTACCAAGACCCCCGGCGGCGAGGAGTACGACCTGCACCGCGGCGACTACATCCTGGACGAGCGGGCCCTCGGCCTCGGCATCCAGGTCCTCACCGCCGCAGCGCTCCGCACCATCCGCGACCTCTAGCCCGCACAGCAAGCGCGAACGAACACTTAAGCCCCGCCCCCTCAGCGCGAACGCACACTTAAGCCCCGGACTCCGGGGCTTAAGTGTGCGTTCGCGCTCTCCTTTACGGAAGTAAGTTGTGCACAATTGAATTGCGCGCTACCGTTAAGGTCATGCCCGATGCTCCCCGTCTCGACCGCCAGGTGTGCTTTGCCCTCTACTCCGCCTCGCGGGCTGCCACGGCCGTCTACCGCCCGCTCCTTGAAGAGCTCGGCCTGACCTACCCCCAGTACCTCGTCATGCTGGTGCTCTGGGAGAACGAACCCCGCGGCGTGCGCGAACTGGGGGAGGAACTTGGCCTCGACTCCGGGACGCTCTCGCCCCTCCTGAAGCGCCTCGAAACGCTGGGCTTCGTGGAGCGGCGCCGGTCGGCCGAGGATGAGCGCAGGGTTGCCGTGCACCTGACCGGTGCCGGCAGAGCCTTGAGCAGCAAGGCCTCCGGCGTGCCGCAGCACCTCGCTGCCGCAGCGGGCCTGAGCCCCACGGAACTTGATCAGCTGCGCGCAACCCTCGGCAAGCTCACGGCAGCCCTGCACGGTTCGCTCTAGGCAGCCCCCGGCAAATGCCACCCCCCCAAACCACCTGACCTCCCAACCGGAAGGAAACACATTGAAGACCCTCTACACAGCCGAGGCCCTCGCCTCCGGCGAAGGCCGCGACGGATCTGCGCGGACCAGGGACGGCAAACTCGACGTCGACCTCGCCAGCCCGGTGGAGCTGGGCGGGAACGGCGAGGGCACCAACCCGGAGCAGCTGTTCGCCGCCGGGTATGCGGCGTGCTTCCACTCCGCCCTCCGCATGGTCGGCCGGCAGGCCCGGGCAGACCTCACGGACTCCGCCGTCGCAGCCAAGATCCACTTCGGTGCCCTCGAGGACCGCGAGGGCTACGGCCTGGCCGCCGAGCTGGAAATCGCCCTCCCCGCACTGGACCGCACCACCGCCGAGGCGCTCATGGCCAAGGCGCACAGCATCTGCCCGTACTCCAACGTGACGCGCGGCAACATGGACGTCGCACTGACGCTCGTGGAGTTCGCAGCGTGAGCGCCGGGGCAGCAGGGTCCGAAACGGCGTTGCCGGTGACCAGCCGCGAGATCCAGCTGGCCTCCCGGCCGGACGGGCGGCCCGTCCCGGAAAACTTCAGGCTCGCCGAAACGGCAGTCCCGGCCCTCACAGAGGGCCAGGTCCTGGTCCGGAACCTCTTCATCTCGGTGGACCCCTACATGCGCGGCCGCATGAACGACGCCAAATCCTATTCAGCGCCGTTTGCGCTGGACACAGCGCTCGACGGCGGTGCGGTGGGTGAGGTGATCGCGTCCCGGTCCGATGAGCGCAAGGTGGGGGACGTCGTCGTACATCAGCGCGGCTGGCGGGAGCATGCGGTGGTGGACGCGGAGCGGACAACTCCCGTGGATACAGAGCTCGCGCCGGCCTCGGCGTTCCTTGGTGCGCTGGGCATGACCGGACTCACCGCGTATGCAGGCCTGCTGAAGGTCGCGGAGTTCAAGCCCGGCGACGCCGTGTTCGTCTCGGGTGCCGCCGGAGCAGTGGGCTCGCTCGTGGGGCAGATCGCCAAGGCGATGGGGGCCTCAAAGGTGATTGGCAGCGCGGGCACACCGGAGAAGGTTGCCCGTCTGCTGGACCTGGGCTTCGACTCGGCGTTCAACTACCGCGATGCCCCCGTCCTGGACCAGCTGAAGGCAGCCGCGGGCAGTGAGGGAATCGACGTGTACTTCGACAACGTCGGCGGGGACCACCTCGAAGCCGCGCTGTCAGTCCTCAACGTCGGCGGCCGCGTGGCCATGTGCGGTGCGATCGCCCAGTACAACTCGACGGAGCCGCCGGCCGCGCCGCGCAACCTCGCCGTCGCGATCGGCAAGCAGCTCACGCTGCGCGGATTCCTCGTGGGCGGCCAGCGGCAGCATGCCGTCGAGTTCGCCGGGCGAATGGCCGGCTGGCTAGCCGACGGGACCGTCCGCTACGACGAGACTGTGGTCGACGGCCTGGAGAACGCGCCCCGGGCCTTCATGGACATGCTCGACGGCGGAAACACCGGGAAGATGCTCGTCCGCCTCTAGCCAGCACAACAGTCCCGGTGCCCGAACGGACTCTGCCCCGAGGGCGAACGCGCACTTAAGACCCGACACGCGGGGCTTAAGTGTGCGTTCGCGCCGGGCGTGTTAGCCGGACACGGAGCAGGACACTAAAGTGGCTCATGAGTGCGCTTCAGCGCACCCGGGTGCCGGCCAGCGGCATCCGTACGCCAAGGGGTGACGGCCGTGCAGAACGACGCCAACGCAATGGGCGCCATTATCGACTGGGCGGCCCTTGAAGGTGCCGCGCTCGAAGCCATGAAGAACGCCTACGCGCCCTACTCCAACTTTCCGGTGGGGGCCGCGGCCTTCACGGCGGACGGCCGGATTGTGAGCGGCTGCAATGTGGAGAATGCCAGCTACGGCCTGACGTTGTGCGCCGAGTGCGTCCTCGTGGGGAACCTGCAGATGACCGGCGGCGGCCTCCTGCGGGCCTTCTACTGCGTGGACGGCAGCGGCAACGTGCTCATGCCCTGCGGACGCTGCCGGCAGCTGCTCTACGAGTTCCGCGCACCTGGTATGGAGCTCATGACCACGCAGGGGATCAGGACCATGGACCAGGTGCTGCCCGACGCATTTGGCCCCGAACACCTGGAGGGAACCCGGTGACCCAAAGGACCGAGCCGTTCGACGCCGTCGACATCATCCGGACCAAGCGCGACAAGGGCGCGCTCAGCCCTGGGCAGATCGACTGGACCATCGACGCGTACACCCGCGGTGTCATCGCGGAGGAGCAGATGGCGGCCCTGAACATGGCCATCCTGCTTAACGGCATGGACCGTGCCGAGATCTCCCAATGGACCGCGGCAATGATCGCCTCGGGGGAGCGGATGAACTTCTCCGGCCTGCGGCGGCCCGACGGCGGCGTGAAAGTAACCACGGACAAGCACTCCACTGGCGGGGTGGGGGACAAGATCACCCTGCCGCTGGCGCCCCTCGTCGCGGTGTTCGGAGTGGCGGTGCCGCAGTTGTCCGGGCGCGGACTGGGCTTCACAGGCGGCACGCTGGACAAACTCGAGTCGATTCCGGGCTGGCGCGCGGCCCTGGGCAACGATGAAATCCTGGCCCAGCTCCAGGAGGTGGGCGCGGTGATCTGCGCCGCCGGTGCAGGGCTCGCCCCCGCGGACCGGAAGCTCTACGCGCTGCGCGACGTCACGGGCACCGTCGAGTCCATCCCGCTGCTTGCCTCGTCGATCATGAGCAAGAAGATCGCCGAGGGCACGGGCTCGCTCGTGCTGGACGTCAAGGTGGGCAGCGGGGCGTTCATGAAGGACGAGGCGGGCGCACGCGAACTGGCCGAGACCATGGTGGCCCTCGGCAAGGACGCCGGGGTGGAAACCGTGGCCCTGCTGACCAACATGGGCACCCCGCTGGGGCTCACCGCGGGCAACGCCATCGAGGTCGAGGAATCCGTCGAGGTCCTCGCCGGCGGCGGCCCGGAAGACGTCGTCGAACTGACCGTGAGGCTCGCGGCGGAGATGCTGCAGTGTGCCGGTGTTTCCGACGCCGATCCCGCCGCCGCGCTCCGGGACGGCAGGGCCATGGACATCTGGAACCGGATGATCGAGGCGCAGGGCGGCGACCCGCGCGCGAAGCTGCCGGTGGCCAAGGAGGCGGAAACCATCTACGCGCCCGCCGACGGTGTTCTTGTGGAGCTCGACGCCTTCGCCGTGGGCGTGGCCGCGTGGCGCCTCGGTGCCGGCCGGGCCCGCAAGGAAGACGCTGTCCAGGCAGCTGCGGGAGTCCGCCTGCACGCCAAGCCGGGCGCCGCCGTGCGCGCCGGTGAGCCGCTGATGACCCTGCTGACGGACACCCCGGAGAAGTTTGACCGGGCCAAGGAGGCACTCGAACACGCCGTCACCATCGCGCCGGAAGGCTCAAGGCCCGCCCAGCAGCTCATCATCGACCGCATTGCCTGACCGTGCAGGCCATCAATGACTTCATCCTCGCGGCCGCCGGGCAGCCCTGGGTTCTGTTCGTAGTCCTTGCCTGCTGCATCATCGACGGCTTCTTCCCGCCCATTCCCAGCGAATCGGTGGTGGTGGGACTCGCCGCTGTCGCCGCCACGGCGCACGTTCCCAACCCGTGGCTTCTTGCTGCGGTGGCGGGACTGGGCGCCTTCACGGGTGACAACGCCGCCTACCTCATCGGCCGCGGCGTGGGCACGCAGCGCTGGGGCTGGATGCGCGGGCCGCGGATGCAGCGGGCGTTCCGGTGGGCCGGGCGGGAGCTGCGCAAGCGGCCGGCGTCGCTGATCCTCGTGGCGCGGTTCGTCCCCATCGGCAGGGTGGCCGTCAACCTGACCGCGGGAGCCACCCACTATTCCCACGCGCGCTTCATCGGGCTGACTGTCCTTTCCGCCACCCTGTGGGCCTCGTATTCCGTGGCCATCGGGCTGTTCTTCGGCCAGTGGTTCGAGCAGAACCATCTGCTGGGGGCCGCGATTGCCATCGTTTGCGCCATTGTGCTGGGCATCCTGGTGGATCTCGGCATCAACCGGTTGCGGGGCCGTCTTCCGGACCCGTTCCAGGAAGGTTGACTTTCCAAGCAGGGCGTAGCGGACTATCCTCCCGCCATGCGACACTAAAGAGCGATTTGCGTCACTTCCCGTCTTGTTATAGTCCCTAGGAGCAGCACCGCGTGGAGTTTATTAATGATGCCGTGCTCCATGCAGCGGGTCAGTGGTGGATTTACCCCATCTTGCTCGTGTTTTTCTTCGTGGACGGGTTCGCCATGGTGGTCCCCAGCGAGACGCTTATCGTGGCGCTGGCGGCCTTTTCCCGCCACAGCGGTGAGCCCAACCTGTGGATCCTTGGCCTGACCGCCCTGACCGGCGCGATGGCCGGTGACAACATGGCCTACATGCTGGGCCGAAAGATCGGCCTGGAGCGCTGGAAATGGATGCGCCGGCCCAGGGTGCAGAAGGTATTCGGCTGGGCGCGCTATGAGCTGGAGAAGCGCGGCGCCGTACTGATCTTCACGGCCCGCTACATCCCGTGGGGGCGCGTCGCCGTGAACTACGTCGCCGGCACCACCGGCTATCCGCACCGCAGGTTTTTCCTGCTGGATGCCTTCGCCTGCTTCACCTGGGTGGGCTATTCGATAGGCATCGGCCTCGTGGCCAGCTCATTCCCGTGGCTGCACTCCAACCCGCTGCTGGGCGCCGGCATCGCCGTCGTGTTCGCCATCATCCTGGGCATCATCATCGACCATGCCCTCCGCTGGTGGCACAAACGGCTCGGCCGCAACGACGCCGCCGAAGCTCCAGCGGAGAGCACCGTGCCGGAAAAGGGCAACATCCCGGAAGAGCGCAGTCGCGTGGCTTAGCGGTGCCGCTGGGCAGCCGTCCCCACCGCCCGCCGTTACGCAATGGATGCGTTGGCATTGCCGCCGGTCCAACCCTAGAGTTGGTACGTGACTGAGCCAATCGTTGACGCCGCCCCTGCCCTTGACTTCGACCTGAAGAGCCTGCCCAAGGTATCCCTTCACGACCACCTGGACGGCGGCCTGCGCCCTGCCACCATTATTGAGCTGGCCGGGGCGGTGGGGCACACCCTCCCGTCCACCGACCCCACCGCGCTGGGCGAATGGTTCCGGGAATCCGCCAACTCCGGCTCGCTGGTCCGCTACCTTGAGACCTTCGACCACACTGTTGCCGTCATGCAGACGAAGGAAGGCCTGTTCCGCGTCGCCAAGGAGTTCGTCGAGGATCTGGCGGACGACGGCGTGGTGTACGGCGAAGTGCGCTGGGCGCCTGAGCAGCACCTCCAGAAGGGACTGACGCTGGACGAGGTGGTCGAAGCGGTCCAGGAAGGCCTCGAAGCCGGCGTGGACGCCGTAGCCGAGACCGGCCGCGAGATCCAGGTGGGCCAGCTGATCACGGCCATGCGCCATGCTGACCGCGGCCAGGAGATCGCGGAACTCGCCGTCCGGCACCGCGACAAGGGCGCCGTCGGGTTCGACATCGCCGGCGCCGAAGACGGCTTCCTGCCCTCGCGCTTCCGGGAGGCATTCACCTACCTGGCCGAAAACAACTTCCCTGCAACCGTGCACGCCGGCGAAGCCGCCGGACTGGACAGCATCCAGTCCGCCCTCGTTGACGGCCGCGCGCTTCGCCTGGGCCACGGGGTCCGCATCGCCGAGGACATCATGGTGGAGTTCGACGAGGACGACGCCGACGACGAGGACAGCGACAACATCGGCCTGGTCACCCTGGGCAACCTGTCCAGCTGGGTCCGTGACCGCGGCATCGCCCTGGAAATCTGCCCGTCCTCCAACCTGCAGACCGGCGCCATTGCCGGCTTCGGCGAGGGCATCGAAAGCCACCCGCTGGACATGCTGTACCAGCTGGGCTTCAACGTCACCATCAACACGGACAACCGGCTCATGAGCGGCGTGACGCTCACCGACGAGTTCGAACTGCTGGTGGAGACCTTCGACTACGACCTCGACGACCTGCTGGAGCTGACGCTGAACGCCGCCGAGGCATCCTTCCTGCCCCTGGAGGAAAAAGAAGCCCTCGTGGAGTACATCAACGACGCGTACGGCGACCTTGGCTGAAACTGTCCGGCAGCCTGAATCCGCCGACGAGGTGGGGGAACTGCTGGGGGTCATTGCCGCCCTGCGAGAGCACTGCCCCTGGATGGGCGCCCTCACCCACGAGTCGCTAGTGGAGTACCTGCTGGAGGAGGCCTATGAGGTGGCCGAGTCCATCGAGACCGGTGCGGATGAGGCTGAGCTGAAGGGTGAGCTGGGCGATGTGCTGCTCCAGGTGGTGCTGCACGCCCGGCTCGCCGAGGAGCGCGGCGTGTTCGGTTTCGGCGACGTCGCGCGCGGCCTCACCGGAAAGATGATCCGACGCAACCCGCATGTGTTTCGTCCGGACGGATCCCTCCAGGACTCCTTCCCCGCCACGGTGGAGGAGATCGTGCTCAAGTGGGATGCGGTGAAAAAGGCCGAAAGCCCGCAGCGCAGCACACCGTTCGACGGCATCCCGGCAGCTCTCCCCGCACTGGCCCAGGCCCAGAAAACCCTGGACCGGGCAGAACGGGCCGGGCTGCCGCCGCTGGTTGAGCCTGCCGAAACCCGGACTGTCGAAACCCCGGTGGTTGAGCTCACCGAAACAATGGAAACCGAAGCCGAGCTCGGCGAGCTGCTGCTCGCCGTCGTCCGTTCCGCCCGGAACAGGGGGTTCGACGCCGAGCGCGCCCTCCGCGGGGCCGTGCGGCGGTACCAGAACCGCTACCCGGAGACGACAGAACCCGGATCATGACGTCCGGGTTCTGGATAGGTTTCCGTAACGTGCACCACTCTCGACTACGCTAGTCCCTGACGAGGACGTCGAGATTTTTTCCGCAAGAACCCCCGTAATATCGCCCACAAGGAGCAAATCCATGGCGCTTATCGATGCCATCCACGCCCGCGAGATCCTCGATTCCCGTGGCAACCCCACCGTCGAAGTTGAAGTTCTCCTCTCCGACGGCCAGATCGGCCGCGCTGCCGTTCCGTCCGGCGCGTCCACCGGCGAGCACGAAGCCGTTGAACTGCGCGACGGCGACAAGGGCCGCTACCTCGGCAAGGGTGTCCAGAAGGCCGTTGACGCCGTCATCGACCAGATCGCCCCGGCCCTGACCGGCTTTGACGCCACCGACCAGCGCAGCATCGACCAGGCCATGATCGACCTGGACGGCACCGCCAACAAGGGCAAGCTGGGCGCGAACGCCATCCTGGGCGTTTCCCTGGCCGTCGCCAACGCCGCAGCAGCCTCCGCTGACCTGCCGCTGTACAAGTACCTGGGCGGCCCGAACGCCCACGTCCTGCCCGTTCCGCTGATGAACATCCTCAACGGCGGCTCGCACGCGGATTCCGACGTGGACATCCAGGAATTCATGATCGCCCCCATCGGCGCGGAGACCTTCTCCGAGGGCCTGCGCTGGGGCGTTGAGGTCTACCACAACCTCAAGTCCGTGCTGCAGCAGAAGGGCCTCTCCACCGGCCTTGGCGACGAGGGCGGCTTCGCCCCGAACCTGCCGTCCAACCGCGCCGCCCTGGACCTGATCCAGGAAGCCATCAAGAACGCCGGCTACACCCCGGGCACCGACATTGCCCTGGCCCTGGACGTCGCATCCTCGGAATTCTTCCAGGACGGCGCCTACCAGTTCGAGGGCAAGGCCCTGAGCGCCGCCGAGATGAGCGCCTACTACGCCGAGCTCGTTGCCGACTACCCGCTGGTTTCCATCGAGGACCCGCTGGACGAGAACGACTGGGATGGCTGGAAGATCCTCACCGACACCATCGGTGACAAGGTCCAGCTGGTGGGCGACGACCTGTTCGTCACCAACCCCGAGCGCCTGCAGCAGGGCATCGACGCCGCCACGGCCAACTCCCTGCTGGTCAAGGTCAACCAGATCGGTTCGCTGACCGAAACCCTGGATGCCGTTTCCCTGGCCCAGCGCTCCGGTTACACCACCATCACGTCGCACCGCTCCGGCGAAACCGAAGACACCACGATCGCCGACATCGCCGTTGCCACCAACGCCGGGCAGATCAAGACCGGTGCCCCGGCCCGCTCCGAGCGTGTTGCCAAGTACAACCAGCTGCTGCGCATCGAAGAGGAACTCGACGACGCCGCACGCTACGCCGGCCGCAGCGCGTTCCCGCGTTTCAAGGGCTAGTAGCCAAGCAAACAGCTGACCGGTGGCTATGGTGGAAAGACCATAGCCACCGGTTTTGTTTTTGGCGCCACACGTTACAGGAGTGTCATGGCTACCCGCCGTCCCAAAGTTCCCAGGGTGACCCCACCAGCACAGCAGTCCTCCACCGGATCAGCCGGGGGAGACGTCATCCAGGCGGACTTCGGCGGCCCGCGTTCGGATCCGGCCACCCATGGCGCCGGAACAGGCACCGGACACGGACACGCGGGCACGGGGGCGAAAGCAGCGGGCAGTGGGCCCGGTGCGAAGACTGGCCCTGGCGCCCAGGGCGGCACGGGTAGCAGGACCGGTACTGGCACCACCAACTCCAGGTCCACGGCTGCGGGCACAAAGGCCGGCGCGGGTACGAAGGCCGGTCCGGCCACAAAGACCGGCCCCGGAAAGGCAGGCGGCGGCCGCGGGAAGTCCGGCTCATCCGGCGTTGCGGCCGGGGAAGAGAACCTCGATCCCGTTCCTGCCAAGGCGTTTTCCGGCCGCATGCTGGCCCTGGCCGTGGTGATGGTAGCCATCACCATCATGCTGGCCCCCACTGTGAAGATCTTCATCGACAAGCGGGCTGAAATCGCTGCGCTGGAGTCGGACATCGCGGACAGCAAGACGGACCAGGACAATCTCAAACGGCAGGTCTCGCGCTGGCAGGATCCCAACTATGTCAAGCAGCAGGCGCGGGACCGCATTAACATGGTTATGCCGGGTGAGACGGGCTACTGGGTATTCGGCAGCGATCTGCCGGCCGGCGCAGCAGGCAGCCAGCCCAGTGCAGCAGAAACACAAGACCCTGCCGACGTGGCCTGGGTGGATTCCCTGTGGGAGTCCATCAGGCGCTCGGCAACAGACTAGGAGCGGCGCCCGCCGCGGGACTGTCCACCGGAAATTCGGGACAGCCAGATCCGGGCAGGAAGGACGGCCACGCCAGTGGACCACAACTCGGCAACCGCCCCCGGGGACTCCAGGCAGCCATCACCGGAGGACCTCGACGTGCTCAGCCGCCAGTTGGGAAGGCCGGTGCGCGACGTTGTGGAAATTCCGGCGCGCTGCATTTGCGGGAATCCGCTGGTGGCGGCAACATCACCGCGCCTCAGCAACGGAACCCCTTTCCCCACCACGTTCTACCTGACCCACCCGGTCATCACGTCGGCGGTTTCCCGTCTTGAAGCGGCCGGCCTTATGAACGACATGAATGACCGGCTTGCCGCCGACGAGTCCCTGGCGGCCTCCTACCGGGCAGCCCACGATGCGTATCTGGCAGCCCGCGCGGACATCGGAGCACGCTCCGGGATCGGCGGCGTCCCGGAGATCGACGGTGTCTCCGCCGGCGGCATGCCCACCCGCGTCAAGTGCCTGCACGTCCTGGTGGGACACTCGCTGGCCGCCGGGCCGGGCGTGAACCCGCTGGGCGACGAAGCCATCGCGGCCATCAGCGAATGGTGGACCGCAGACCGCTGCTACTGCGACGGCGCCTGGGACACGGCCGGCGAGGCGCCGTCCCGGGACCTCAGCCGCCACGGCCCGCAGGGCCTGCCGGACATCGTCGGCCGGCCGGCGCCCGTCCGCAAATCAAAGACTGACGGAGCCACAGAGACAGCCGACGTAGCCGCAACGGAGGCAGACGCATGACCCGGGTCGCCGCTATCGACTGCGGAACCAACTCCATCCGCCTGCTCATCGCCGACATTGACCGCGGCAACGGCGCCACGAAGCTCACCGACGTCGTGCGTGAAATGCGTGTGGTGCGGCTCGGCCAGGGCGTTGACGCCACCGGCGAACTGGCGCCCGAGGCGCTGGAACGCACCTTCGCAGCCACAGCCGACTATGCCGCGATGATCCGCCAGTACCAGGTCCGGAAGGTCCGCTTCGTGGCCACCTCGGCCAGCCGCGACGCCCGGAACCGCCAGGTCTTCGTGGACGGCGTCCGGAACCTCATCGGCGTGGAGCCCGAGGTGATCACCGGCCACGAGGAGGCCGCGCTGTCCTTCGACGGCGCCAGCAGCGTGCTGCCCTTTTCGGCAGAGGACAAGGTGCTGGTGGTGGACCTGGGCGGCGGCAGCACCGAGTTCGTGCTCGGCGACGCCAACGGCGTGATCGCCGCGAAGTCCGTGGACATCGGCTGTGTCCGGCTGACCGAACGCCACCTCAGGTCGGATCCGCCCACTGCCGAACAGATCGCCGCCGCGGAGGCCGACGTCGATGCCGCCATGACCGAAGCGGGACTGGACGTTCCGCTGGAACGCAGCACCGCCGTCGTCGGGGTTGCCGGCTCGATCACCACCATCACGGCGCATGCGCTCAAACTGCCCGAATACCTACCGGGATCCATCCACGGCGCCGAACTGTCCATCTCCGCCGTGCAGGCGGCGGCCACCGATCTGCTGCAGATGCCGCGGGCGCAGCGGGCGGAACTGCCCTACATGCACCCGGGCCGGGTGGACGTGATCGGCGCCGGCGCCCTGGTCTGGCGGCGCATCCTTACCCGCATGGGCGAGCTCAGCGGCGGCCGCATAATTACGGCCACGGCCAGCGAGCACGATATTCTGGACGGAATTGCCCTGAGTGCCGAGGCACCAAAGTAACCGAGTATTGGATCCTGAATGACCAGAGCAACAGCCCGGCTTAGCCGGACGGTCTCGGCTCTTCTGTCCGCGGTGCTTGCCGGTGGCATTGCCGCGTCGGCCGTCGCCACCGCCCCGGCCGCGCAGGCCGACTCCTGGCGGGACAAGGAGTACTGGCTCAAGGAAGCCGGCATCACCAAGGCCTGGGAAGTCTCCAAGGGCGCCAACGTGAAGGTCGCTGTTATTGACAGCGGCGTGGACGGCGGCCATCCCGACCTCAAGGGCGTGGTGGCCGGCGGCCATGACGTCTCCGGCGCCGGCGCCGCCGACGGCGAGAAGAGCATCGGCGCCAAGCCCGAGCACGGCACGCTCGTGGCCACCATGCTGGCGGGCCGCGGACACCAGCCGGCGAAGAAGGCCCCGGCCAGCGCCAAGCCTTCCCCGAGCGCCACCGCAACGGCCTCCAAAGCAATGCCGGACGGCATCATGGGCGTGGCACCAGAGGCGCAGATCCTCTCCGTTTCCACCTGGCTGGGATCGGCCAACCCCGGAGGCAAGAGCGACCAGGACCAGATCCCGGAAGCCGTGCGCTGGGCCGTGGACAACGGTGCCAAGGTCATCAACATTTCGCTGGGCAGCACGTCGCCTGAATGGCCGCAAAGCTGGGACGCCGCCTTCCTGTACGCCGAGCAGAAGGACGTGGTCATCGTGGCCGCGGCCGGAAACCGGGTGGGCGGCAACGTCCAGGTGGGGGCACCGGCAACCATCCCCGGCGTTCTGACCGTTGCGGGCCTGGACCGGAGCGGACAGGCGAGCACCGATTCCTCCTCCCAGGGAATCAGCATCGGTGTGGCAGCGCCTGCGGAGAAGCTTGCCGGCGGGCTGCCCGGCGGAAGCTACGCCGAATGGGCCGGCACGTCCGGCGCCACCCCCATCGTCTCCGGCGTTGCGGCGCTGATCCGCTCCAAGTGGCCCGAGATGAGCGCCAGGCAGGTCATCAACAGGATCGTCTCCACCGCCAAGGACGAGGGCGCGCCGGGCAAGGACCCGCTGTACGGCTTCGGCGTCCTCAACGCGGAGGCGGCCCTCAAGGACGATGTGGCGGAAACGAAGGCCAACCCGCTGGGCTCCATCGCCGACTGGATCCGCGTCCACCGACGCGGGAACCTCGCCACCCCCGCTCCCGAGCCGACGGCCCCTGCGCCCACCGCGCAAGCGACGCTGCCCAAGGCGACCGTGCCGGTTGCCGTGCCGCCGTCGCAGCTGGACAGTGCGCTGCCGGCGGCTGTGGTCATCGGGTTTGGCGGGCTTTTCCTAGCCATTATTGCGGCGGGCGCAGTGCAGCTGCGGCGGGCCTACCGGACCTCCGGCGGGGGAGCGGAGGAACCGGAAACCGGTGCCGTGACGAGGGTGGACCAGGCCGACCGGAGCAGTTAGTGAAGATTTTCACAAAGTACGGTACTCTGGAGTCATGGCAACCACCCCACAGCTCCAGGATCGTCCGCGTGTGCTCGTCGTCGGCGGCGGGTACGTCGGCCTCTACGTAGCCCTCAAACTGCAGAAGAAGATCGCGAACGCAGGCGGCATCGTCACCGTCGTTGATCCGCTGCCCTACATGACCTACCAGCCCTTCCTGCCGGAAGTTGCCGGTGGAAACATCGAGGCCCGCCACGCAGTGGTCTCGCACCGCCAGCACCTCAAGCAGAGCGAGCTCATCCAGGGCCGCGTGCTGTCCATCGACCACGCCAACCGCACGGCAGTGGTTGCCCCGGCTGACGGTGGCGACAACTTTGAGATTCCGTACTTCGACGTCGTGCTTTCCGCCGGCGCCATCACCCGCACGTTCCCCATCAAGGGCCTGGCGGACAAGGGCATCGGCCTGAAGACCATCGAGGAAGCCGTTGCGCTGCGCAACAAGGTCCTCGACCGCATCGAGCGCGGCTCCACCATGACCGACCCCGCCGAACGCGCCCGTGCGCTGACCTTCGTGGTGGTGGGTGGCGGCTTCGCCGGCATCGAGTGCATCACCGAAATGGAAGACCTCGCCCGCGCCGCGGTAAAGAACAACCCGCGCGTCAAGCAGGAGGAGATCCGCTTCGTCCTCGTCGAGGCCATGGGCCGCATCATGCCCGAGGTCACGGCACCGCAGGCCGAGTGGGTCGTGGAGCACCTCCGCAGCCGCGGCATCGAGGTCCTGCTGAACACCTCGCTGGACAACGCCGAGGGTTCCCTCAAGCTCATCAACCTGCCGGACAAGACGCCGGCGCAGGAATTCGAAACCGACACCCTCGTGTGGACTGCCGGTGTCCAGGCCAACCCCATGGTCCGCTCCACCGACTTCCCGCTGGAGCCCCGCGGCCGCGTCCGCGTCCTGCCGGACCTGCGCATCGGCGGCGACGAAGGCATCATCGACAACGCCTGGGCTGCCGGCGACATCGCCGCGGTTCCCGACCTCTCGGGCGGCGGCCTGCCGGACGGCACCTGCGTTCCCAACGCCCAGCACGCGCTGCGCCAGGCCAAGCGCCTCGCCAAGAACCTGTGGGCTTCCCGCTGGGACAAGCCGCTGGTGGACTACAAGCACAAGAACCTCGGTGCTGTGGCCGGCTTCGGCGAGTGGAAGGGTGTTGCCAACATCAACCTGCTCGGCCGCATCGGGCTCAAGGGCCCCCTCGCCTGGCTGGCACACCGCGGCTACCACGGCATGGCCATGCCGACGTTCGAGCGCAAGTTCCGCGTGGTCTTCAACTGGATCCTGAGCTTCTTCGCGGGCCGCGACACCACCCAGCTGCTGGACCTGGACAACCCGCGCGGTGCCTTCGTGGCCGCCGCCACCCCGGCGCCCAAGCCCGCTGCCGCTGCTCCGGCTGCGGCTCCGGCTGAGAAGGCCGCCGCGCCTGCCCAGGGCGGCGCCAAGGATGCTGTGACGGCCGAGGCCAAGTAGCAACAACGACGACGGCGGCCGTTCCCTTCCGGGGGAACGGCCGCTTTCGCGTTTCCCCGGGTGGGGGTAGGTCCTGCAGGTGCCGCGCAGTTCCCGGGATACCGCAGGGGCCCACATAGACTGGCTCCATGACGGGTGAAAAGAACCTTCAGACCCTCCTTGCCTCGATGCGTCCGGTGCTCCGGGAAGGGGAGTACGTCTATGTACTCTGGCCGCACGGCAGGCCGCTGGCCGGGCACATTGAAGCCGCCGTCCGGGAAGCCGAGGGTCTCACCGTGGTCCTGCCCCGGGCCGAAGCGGACGCGCTGGACCTGCCGTACGACTTCGTGGCCGCCTGGATCACCCTGGAGATCCACTCGGCCCTGGAAGCGGTGGGCCTGACCGCGGCCGTCAGCAGGGCACTGACCCAGGCACGGATCAGCTGCAATGTGCTGGCCGGCTTCCACCACGACCACCTGCTGGTGCCGGTGGCTGACTCGGCCCGGGCCCTGGAGGTCCTGACGGAGCTTTCGGCCGCCAGCGCACCCGGTCCGGAGCCGGTACGGGAAGTGGTGCTGCGGAGCGAACAGCCCGGGGACCGCGATGCCCTCCTTGCCCTGACCGCCGAGGCGTTCGCAGTTTCCCCGGTCACCGGATTGCCCGTGGAGGGGGAGCCCGTTGAGGTCAGAGTGCTCCGTGAGCTGTTCGTCGCCGAGGAGTACCTGCCGGAGTTCAGCATCGTCGCGGAACTCGACGGCGAAATCGTCGGCCACGTGATCAGCACCCGCGCCTGGGTGGCGGACCTTGAGCTGCTGGGCCTCGGGCCCATCAGTGTGACGCCCCGGCTGCAGCGCCACGGCATCGGTTCGGCACTGATGCGCGAATCCGTCGCCCGTGCCAACGCCGCGGGGGAGAAGGGCATCGCACTGCTCGGAAGCACCGTGTATTACCCGCGGTTCGGCTTCGTCCCGGCGTCCTCGCTGGGTGTCGAGGCGCCGGACAAGAACTGGGGCGACCATTTCCAGCTGCTGCCCCTCGCTCTGTGGCCCGGCGGGGTCCACGGCACATTCCGGTACGCGGGGCCCTTGGCCGCCGTCTGAGGCGATACGATTGACCGGGCGCCCCAGTAGCCCAATTGGCAGAGGCAGCGGACTTAAAATCCGCGTGTTGTGGGTTCGAGTCCCACCTGGGGTACTACTTTTCTCCGCCGCGTCGCCGGTGTTCCAATATGCAACGAGTGTTATGAGGATGTGACCTTAGTCACTTATGTTCCCGCTCGAATTGGATTAGCTTGAACTTAGCTCAGGAACCCCTGACCAAATCGCATCAAAGGCCGTTCGCACCTTTCGATCGAGGAGACTCTAAATGATTTCACTCCCCCAGACGGCGCCAAGGGTCGCTAAGCTTACAGTGCTTAGCATCGGCGTCGCCCTTCTGGCCACGGCTTGTGGTGGCGGCTCCACCCCGAGCGCGACCTCATCCTCCGCAGCGGCAGGCGGCGGCATCGCGTGCCCTGCTCCCAGTGCCACGGCCGGGGCAAGCAGCACCGCCACAGAGACCGGCAACGTGCCGGCCGCAACCACCATCACTCCCACACCGCTGAAACTTGGATCGCTCCTGCCGACGACGGGGTCGCTGGCGTTCCTTGGCCCGCCCGAAATCGCCGGTGTCAACCTCGGCATCAAGGAAGTCAACGATGCCGGCGGCGTGCTCGGCAAGCCGGTCCAGGTCATCCACCGCGACTCCGGCGACACCAAGACGGACATCGCCACGCAGTCCACCACAGCACTTCTCGGCCAGGGTGTCAGCGCCATCATCGGTGCCGCGTCCTCGGGTGTCTCCAAGACCGTGATCAACCAGATCACCGGCGCCGGCGTCATCCAGTTCTCGCCCGCGAACACGTCCCCGGACTTCACCACCTGGGACGACAAGGGCCTGTACTGGCGGACCGCTCCGTCGGACGTGCTGCAGGGCAAGGTGCTGGGCAACTACATGGCCACCTGTGGCGCCCAGACGGTGGGCATGATCGTCCTGAACGATGCCTACGGCACCGGACTGGCGAAGAACGTCAAGGCGGCCTTTGAAGCAGCCGGCGGCCAGGTTGTGGCCGAGGAACTCTTCAACGAGGGTGACTCGCAGTTCAGCAGCCAGGTGGACAAGGTCATCGCTGCCAAGCCGGACGCGATTGCCCTGATCACCTTCGACCAGGCCAAGAGCATCGTTCCGCTGATCACCGGCAAGGGCGTCAAGCCTACGCAGCTGTTCATGGTGGACGGCAATACATCCGATTACAGCAAGGACTTTAAGGCCGGCACGCTGAAGGGCGCACAGGGAACCATCCCCGGCACCTTCGCCAAGGATGACTTCAAAAAGAAGCTCCTCGCCATCGACCCGGCACTGAAGGACTACAGCTACGCCGGTGAGTCCTACGACGCAGTCAACCTGATTGCACTGGCAGCCGAGGCCGCCAAGAGCACCAAGGGCACGGACATCGCCAAGCAGCTGAAGGCAGTGTCTGAAGGTGGCGAGAAGTGCACCGACTTCCCATCCTGCGTCACGCTGCTGCGCAACGGCAAGGACATCGACTACGACGGCGAGTCCGGTCCGGTGACCTTCTCCGACGCCGGTGACCCGACGGAAGCCTCCATCGGGATCTACGAGTATCAGGACGACAACACGTACAAGCCGTCCCACGAAGAATCCGGCAAGCTGTAAGCCGCTTTCCCGCCACACACAAGAAGCCCCCGTCAAATCTGACGGGGGCTTCTTGCTGTGCTGGTTTGCTGCCGGCTTAGTCCTCGTCGGCCAGCGTGCCGAGGTACAGCTGGATGACCTTCGGGTCCTTCATGAGCTCACGGCCCGTGCCGGTGTACGCATCCCTGCCCTGGTCCAGGACGTAGCCGCGGTCACAGATCTGCAGGCAGCGGCGGGCGTTCTGTTCCACCATGATGACGGACACTCCGGCACGGTTGATCTCGTGCACCCGCAGGAACGTCTCGTCTTGCTTGACGGGGGAGAGGCCTGCCGAGGGTTCGTCCAGCAGCAGCACTGCCGGCTCCATCATCAGCGCCCGGCCCATCGCCACCATCTGCCGCTCGCCGCCGGACAGGGAGCCCGCGCGCTGCGCCCGGCGTTTTCCCAGCTCCGGGAACAGGCTGGTGACGAAGTCGAAGCGCTCGGCGAAGTCCTTGGGCCGCTGGAACATGCCCATCTGCATGTTTTCCTCGATGGTGAGTGTGGCAAACACGTTGTTGGTCTGCGGCACGAACCCGACGCCCTGGGTCACCAGCTTGTTGGCCTTCAGGCCCGTGAGGTCGCGGCCCCTGACCATCACGGATCCGGAGTGCACCTTCACCAGCCCGAACATGGCCTTCAGCAGCGTGGACTTGCCGGCCCCGTTCGGGCCGATGATGCCGATCAGCTCGCCCTTCCGGGCTTCGATGCTGCACCCGTTGAGGATGTTCACGCCGGGGAGGTAACCGGCCACCAGGTCGGTGACTTTGACGACGACGCCGTCCTCGGCTGCGCTGCTTGCGGCCGGGGCCGCGCTCGTGGCACTCATTCCTTGTCCCTGTCTGTATGTCCGGCATCTGTGCGTCCGGTCTCCGGGCCGGCTTCGCTGATGGTGGGCGCCGCAACGTCCACCGCGATCATGCCTGCATTCTCCGTGCCAACGATCGATTCCTCATCCGCCGCGAGTTCCTGCTCCAGCTCCCTGATGCCCTCGGTGTCGCCGAGATCGACGTCGTGGTGGGCGCCCAGGTAGGCGTCAATGACGGCGGGGTCCTTCATGACCTCGCCCGGCGGTCCCTCGGCCACGATCTTTCCTTCGGCCATGACCACCACCCAGTCCGCGATGTGCCGGACCATGTGCATGTCGTGTTCCACGAAGAGGACGGTCATGCCCTCGGACTTGAGGTTCTTGATGTGGTCCAGCAGCGACTGCGTCAGCGCCGGGTTCACCCCTGCCATCGGTTCGTCCAGCATCACCAGTTTGGGCCGGACCATCAGGGAGCGGGCCATTTCCAGCAGCTTGCGCTGGCCGCCGGACAGGGAGGCCGCGTAGTCGTCCTTCTTGGTATCGAGCTTGAACTTCTCCAGCAGGACGTTGGCGTGCTCGGTGATTTCCTTTTCGCGGCCGCCCCAGATGTTCTTGAACAGGGCCTTCGACAGCCTCTCGCCGGGCTGGTTGGACGCGCCAAGCCGCATGTTTTCCATGACCGTCAGCTTGCCCATGACCTTGGTCAGCTGGAACGTGCGCACCATGCCCATCCGCGCAACCTTGTAGGAGGACACTCCGGCGATGCTGTGGCCCTCGAACTGCCACTTGCCCGAGTTCGGCGTGTCAAAGCCGGTGAGCAGATTGAACAGGGTGGTCTTGCCGGCCCCGTTGGGGCCGATCAGGGCGGTGATCTTGTGCCGCGGGATCTCCAGGTAATCGACGTCGACGGCGTTGATGCCGCCAAAGCTGCGGGTGACGTTTTCGGCGACGACGATGGGATCCCGCTTCTTGCAGCCGGGGGTGTTGTCCCCGACGGCGATCGGCCGGGCGTCCGTCATGTAGTCGACGCCCTCTTCCATGGATTCTTCGCTGTGCTTGCTCATGCGAACGCCAGCTCCTTCTTGTTGCCAAAGACGCCCTGCGGCCGGAAGATCATCAGCAGCATCAGAGCGATGCCCACCAGGATGTAGCGCAGCTGCCCGGCCTGGACCGTGGTCAGCCAGGTCACCGCACCGGATTCGATGAGGCCGTACAGGACGCCCTGTGTGAGGGACAGGACCACCCAAAAGATCATGGCGCCGATCACCGGACCCAGGACCGTGGCCATGCCGCCCAGCAGCAGGCAGGTCCAGAGGAAGAACGTCAGTTCGGTGCCGTAGTTGGCGGGCTGCACGGCGCCGCGGGGGAGCGTGAAGATCATTCCGGCCAGGGCGCCGAAGGTTCCGCCGATCACCAGTGACTGCATCTTGTGGGCGTAAACGTTCTTGCCGAGCGACCGCACCGCGTTCTCGTCTTCGCGGATGCCCTTCAGCACGCGGCCCCAGGGGCTGCGCATCAGGAGCCAGACGAGGACGCAGCCGATGGCCACGAGTCCCCAGCCCACCACGCGGATGAAGAAGTCGCGGTTGTTCATGCCGAAGTAGGCGCCCTCCGGGAACGGGTTCATCGAATAGAACCCGCCCTCGAAGGCGGCGAGACCGTTGGCGGACCCGGTCACGGAGGTGAGCTGGTTGGTGGTGACGACGTAGCGCACGATTTCCGCCGCCGCGATGGTGACGATGGCCAGGTAGTCCGCCCGCAGCCGGAGGGTTGGAATGCCCAGGACCAGTGCAAAGAGCACTGAGCAGACGACGGCGATGATCAGGCCCACGAAGAACGGCACCCGGAACGTGAGCGTCGAGATGGCGAAGCCGTAGGCCCCGACGGCCATGAAGCCGGCCTGGCCGAAGTTCAGCAGGCCCGAGTAGCCGAAGTGAACGGCGAGGCCGAGCGCCGCGAGGGCGTAGGCCGCCGTCGTCGGGCTGAAAAGTTCGCCAGCCGCGCTGGAAAGGATAAATCCGAAGTCCATGCCTGTCTCCTAACCCACGCGCTCGCGACGGCCCAGGATGCCCTGGGGCCGGAACAAGAGGACAACGATCATGATGAAAAGTGCACCCACGTATTTGAGGTCGGCCGCGAGGCCGAACACGGTGGTCAGCTCGACGAAAATCCCGACGATGACCGAGCCGACGAGGGCGCCGAATACTGTGCCGAGGCCGCCGAGGGTCACCCCGGCGAAGATGAGCAGCAGGATCTGCGAGCCCATGTCGAAGGTGACGCCGGGGCGGTAGTAGGCCCAGAGGATGCCTCCCAGCGAAGCCAGCACACCGCCGACGATCCAGACCAGGCGGATGACGCCGTCGACGTCGATTCCGGAGGCGGCGGCCAGGGCGGGGTTGTCTGCCACCGCGCGGGTGGCCTTGCCCAACCTGGTTTTCAGCAGCACGACGCCGATGAGGGCGATCACAACCGCGCTGATGACCAGGGACCACAGGTTGTTGGGGGAGATGGAGACCGGGCCGATCTGGATTTCGTCGCTCTGCGCAAACGGCAGCTGCTGCGTGGCGCCACCGAAGTAGAACTGGATGATGTAGCGGATGGCCAGGGCAAGGCCGATGCTGACGATCATCATCGGAACCAGGCCGGTGCCGCGGCGGCGCAGGGGCCGCCAAAGCCCGGCGTCCTGCGCATAACCAAAGAGTCCGCCGCCGACCAATGCCAGGATGATGGCCAGCCAGAAGGGCAGGTTCATGGCGCTGAACGCGAAAACCAGGACAGCGCCGAGGGTCACCATCTCGCCGTGCGCGAAGTTGGTGAGCCCGGTGGTGCCGAAGATCAGGGACAGGCCCACCGAGGCGAGTGCCAGCAGCAGGCCGAAGCTGAGCCCGGCCACGAGCCTGTTAAGCAGGTTCTGGCCGAAGTCCTGCTGCTGCACCACGATGCCCTTGCCGAAGGCGAAGATGACCGAGAGGTTTGACGTCTGGCTGAAGGTGACTGTCCGGGGATTCGACTGGCCTTCGGCGAGCTTGATCCCTTCCGGAAGCGTGGATTCGTCGAGCTGGATCTCGTAGGTGCCCTGCTGGGGGACACCAATGCGCCAGGACCCGTTGGCGCCCGATTTTGCCTCTCCCGTGAATGTCCCGCTCTTGGCGGTGATCTTGACGCCTTCGATGGGGCGCCGGGAGTCGTCGCGGAGGAAGCCGCTGATGGTGTCCTGGAACTGCTGGTTCGACGGGGGTGGTGTCGGAGCTGGAGTGGCCGCCTGCGATGCCGGTGCTGCCACCAGCAAAAGTGCCACGACGGCGGAGGCAATGGCCCCCCAAACCTTCAGCAGCCCGGCCGGCCGCCGGATAGGCAGCCCTCTCGGTGTGCGTCTCAAAATTCAAAACCTCCACGTGGGGGTGGTTGCGGCTGCCTCATTGCAGCCGCTGCGAACGGAGGGCGGCGGATATCCTTGCTGGTGGAGCGGGTATTGACTAGCTGTGATATCCGTCACCCTGACCCGCTTATCGTACAGCGCAAGCAGTACAAACCGCGTGGGGTGGGCTGACCATCAGATAGCGATCCGGTAACAACTGAATTGCCCCGCCACCAGCAGGAACTTTCCACGCCGCTGGTCCGTGGAAATTGGTAGCGTGACCAGTAGATTCATCACTCAACCCATACATGGAGGACACCCGCAATGGCACTTGGCGGAAACCCGATCTTCAACGGAAAGAATTTCCGTGGAGCCACCCAGGCACCGCCTGTCCCGCAGGCGTACGGCCAGAACAGCTACGGTCAGGGCCGCGCTCCCGGCCAGGTCATGGACGCACAGTCCGGCTGGATGTCGCAGCAGCAGAACATGACCAATGACCAGCTGCAGCAGATGTACAACCGGCCTGCGGCCGGCCCCGCCGAAACCGGGCGGATGACCTTTGACGACGTCATCATCAAGACGGCGGTCTGCCTCGGCGCCGTGGTTGTCGGTGCCGCGGTCACCCTGTCGGTGGCCCTGGGCCTGGCATCCATGCTCATGATCGTCGGCGCACTCGGCGGATTTGTGCTGGCCCTCGTCAACACCTTCAAGAAGCAGCCGTCACCGGCACTGATCCTGGCCTACGCCGCGCTGGAGGGCCTGTTCCTCGGCGGACTGACCCGTGTCCTGGACACCATGTACCCCGGAGTCGGCCTGCAGGCCGTGGTGGGCACGCTGTCCGTGTTTGCCGTGACGCTGCTGCTGTTCAAGAGCGGCAAGGTCCGGGCCACGCCCAAGGCCATGAAGTTCTTCATGATCGCCATCGTCGGGTACGCGCTGTTCTCCGTGGTGAACATGGTCATGATGCTGACAGGGCTGACAACTGAACCGTTCGGCCTGCGCAGCGGCTTCATCGGCGTCGCTATCGGCGTTCTGGCCATCGGCCTGGCCGCGTTCTCCCTGGTCATGGACTTCACCAACATCGAAGAAGGCGTCCGCAACGGGGCCCCGGAGCGCTTCTCCTGGACCGCCGCCTTCGGCCTCACCGTCACGCTCGTGTGGCTGTATGTGGAAATCATCCGCCTGCTGGCCATCCTCCGCGGCGACGACTAAACGCGACAGACAAAGCCGGCACCCCGCCGTCGTACGTCCTTAAATAGAGTGGGTCCCGCCAACCGGCGGGGCCCACTCCTGCGTTATGGCGGGAGTTTTTGTCCACTTATTGGGACTTCCGGGGCCGTTTGGGGCCATTATGTGGACAAAAACTCCAATGTGACGGGCTAAGTGAGGCGCTCCAGCACCACGGCCATGCCCTGTCCGCCGCCGACGCACAGGGTGGCGAGACCCAGCGTTCCATCCTTCTCGCGCAGGCCGTTGAGCAGCGTGGTGGTCATCCGGGCGCCGGTCATGCCGAAGGGGTGGCCCAGGGCGATGGCGCCGCCGTGCACATTGAGCTTCGCGGCGTCGATTTTCAGTTCGCGGGCGCTGGCCACCACCTGCACGGCGAAGGCCTCGTTGAGCTCTACGAGGTCGATGTCATGCATGTCCAGGCGGGCGCGGGCCAGCGCCTGCCGGGAGGCCTCCACGGGTCCCATCCCCATCAGCTCGGGGGACAGTGCGGTGGCCGCAGTGGAGACGATCCTGGCCAGCGGCTCCAGCCCGAGGTCCCGGGCCAGGTCGTAGCTCATGACGACGAGGGCGGCAGCGCCGTCGTTGAGCGGGCACGCATTGCCTGCCGTCACTGTGCCCTCCCGGCGGAAAACCGGCTGCAGGGCGCTGACGGCGTCGAGGGTCACGCCCGGCCGCGGCGAGTCGTCCCGGTCCACCACGGTGCCGTCGCGCCGCTTGTACGGCGTGATTTCGCGGGCGTAGAAGCCGGAGGCGATCGCGGCCTCGGCCCGGTTCTGGCTCAGCACGGCCCATTCATCCTGGTCCGCGCGGCTGACCCCGTAGGACGTCGCCACGTTCTCCGCCGTCTGGCCCATGGCGATGTAGATATCCGGCATCCGGCCGCCCAGCCGCGGATCCGTCCAGGGCGTGTTCGACTCGGCGCGGGCGGCAGTGCGCTGGCGCGCCGGCTCGAACAGGGGGTTGTGGTTCCGGGCCCCGGTCTCGCCCGCGCCGGCCCAGTCCTGGTAGCGCGAAACGGCTTCGACGCCGGCAGCCACGAACGCCTGGCCCTCGCCCGCGCGGATGGCATGGAAGGCCATCCGCAGGGTCTGCAGGCTGGAGGCGCAGAACCTGTTGACGGTGGCGGCGGGCACGTTGTCCAGCCCGGTGAGGATGGTCACGACGCGGGCCATGTTGGAGCCCGCCTCGCCGCTGGGTTCGGCGCAGCCGAGGTACAGGTCGTCCAGGCCCGGCCCGGTGTCCCCGGAGGGGTCGAACGCCGGCAATTTGGCCAGCGCCGCCCGGACCATGGCCGCCGCCAGATCGTCCGGCCGCTCATCCTTCAGTGAGCCCTTGAAGGCGCGGCCGATCGGGCTCCGGGCGGTTGAAACAATGACTGCTTCAGGCATGCGACCAGCCTACGCCCGGAGCGGTGTGTGTTAACAGCTACGCCAGCCGCATTGCCCCGGCCGCCGGGGTGACCGTAAAGATGTCCGGTGCCGTGAACCCCGCCTCCGCGAAGGCGCGTACGACGGCGGTGCGCACCTGCTGCTCCTCGCTCACCGGAGTCAGGGCGATGGCGGCGCCGCCAAAACCTCCGCCGGTCATCCGGGCGCCGATGGCGCCGTTTGCCCGGGAGGCCTCGACGGCGAGATCCAGTTCGGCGCAGGAGATCTCAAAGTCGTCGCGCATGGATGCATGGCTGGCGTCGAGCAGGGCGCCGATGGCCGAGGGTCCCTGCTGCCCCAAGGCTTCCACGGTCTGCAGCACCCGGTCGTTCTCGGTGACGATATGCCTGACGCGGCGGAACGTGACCTCGTCCAGCAGTCCGCTGGCCTCTTCCAGATCGCCCGGCGTGACGTCCCGGAGCGCCTTGACGCCCAGCACTTCGGCGCCGAGCTCGCAGGAGGCCCGGCGGGAGGCATAGCCGCCGTCGGCATGGGAGTGGGAAACCTTGGTGTCGATGACCAGCAGGACCAGGCCTGCCGCCTCGGCTTCGAAGGGGACCAGCTGCACGCTCTGGTCGCGGCAGTCCAGGAACACAGCGTGGCCCTTCGAGCCGCGCAGCGAGGCGGACTGGTCCATGATGCCCGTGGGGGCGCCGACGAAGTCGTTCTCCGCGCGCTGGGTGGCCAGCACCATGTCCTCCGGGCCGAGGCCTGCCCCGGTGAGGTCGTTGAGTGCCGAGATCACGGCGCATTCGATGGCGTGCGAGGAGGACAGCCCGGCGCCGAGCGGGACATCGGAATCCAGCAGCAGGTCCAGGCCGGGGACCCCGATGCCCCGCTGCTGCAGGGACCAGATGACGCCCAGCGGGTACTTGGTCCAGCCCTTCGCCGTCCCCACCTCCACCGAAGCGGTGTCCGCCGTCGTGACTCCCTGGTCGCCGTAGGTTGAGAGCAGCCGGATCGTTGAGTCCGGACGGACCCCCACGGCCACGCGGGCGGTCCTGTCGATGGCGAACGGCAGCACGAAGCCCTCGTTGTAGTCTGTGTGTTCGCCGATCAGGTTGACCCGGCCGGGAGCCTGCCAGACGCCGTCGGGCTGGCGGCCGAATGCGGCGTGGAACCGGGCTTCGAGGTCGGTCGTGGCGGGGGCGGTCATGCGTGGGCTCCTTCGATGAGGCCTTGTTCGACCAGGCCGGGGGCGGCCGGAGCGAGCACCTCGGCCGGGGATGCCGGAACGGTCACCGACCGGAGCCGCTCCGCCACCTGTTCGGGGGTGGTGTCGTTGATGAAGGCGCCCATGGCCGCCTCCGAGCCGGCCAGGAACTTGAGCTTGTCCGCCGCGCGGCGCGGGGAGGTCAGCTGCAGGTGCAGGTAGCTGGCGGGGCGCAGCAGATCATCGACCGGGGCCTGGTGCCAGGCCGAAATGTAGGGCGTCGGAGTGGGATAGAGGGCATCGAGGCGCTTGAGCAGGTCCAGGTAGACGTGGGCCAGCTCGTCCTTCTCCTCCCCGGTCAGCCCGGCAAGGTCCGGGACCTGGCGGTGCGGAACGAGGTGGATCTCCAGCGGCCACCGGGCAGCGAAGGGAACGTACGCGCTGAAACTGTCGCTTTCCAGCACCATCCGGCTGCCATCCTCGCGTTCGGCACGCAGCAGCGAGCCGGTCAGCGTCTGCTGCCCGCCGGCGTCGTCATAAAACTTGCGCGCCGCGGCGCCCATGACGGCGGCACGCGGGGTGACGTAGGGGTAGGCGTAGATCTGGCCGTGCGGGTGGTGCAGGGTGACGCCGATGTCCGCGCCGCGGTTCTCGAAAGGGAAAACCTGCTTGATGCCGGGCAGTGCGCTGAGGGCGGCCGTCCGGTGCGCCCACGCCTCCACCACGGTGCGGGCGCGGGTTTCGCTGAGACCGCTGAAGGATCCCGTGTGCTCCGGGGTGAAGGTGACAACCTCGCACCGTCCGTAGGCGGGGCCGGTGGTGCCCCAGCCCGGGTTGGCCGGGACGGGTCCCAGGGCCGGGCCGAGGGAGGGAAAGCGGTTCTCGAACACCACGACGTCGTAGTCCGGCGCCGGGATCTCCGACGGGTTGGCGTCTGTGGTGGGGCAGATGGGGCACTGGTCCGCGGGCGGCAGGTGGGTGCGCGTCTGCCGGTGCGCGGCCACGGCCACCCATTCGCCGGTCAGTGCGTCGTACCGGACTTCGCCGGGCTCCCCACGGGGCGGGAGGTCACGGTGGTCCTGCGCCTCTTCAACGGCCCGCGCACGGGCTGAGCCGGCATCGTCGAAGTAGAGCAATTCGCGGCCGTCGGCGAGCTGGGTGCTGGTGATATGGGTCATGCGTCGTGTCCTTTGAACGCGGAAGCGGGCGGCATTTGGCCGTCCGGGAGGCTGGTGGGGCGGGAAGGAAAGGGGTCGGCGACCCAACTGGGTAGCAGATCAGGGCGTTCCCAGCGCTGGGAAGCCCCTGAGCTGCTACCCAGTTGGGAGGCTGGAGGTGCGAAGGCCGGGGTTAGAGGGGTGATCCGCAGCTCGCCGACGGACTGCCGGAGCAGACTTTCGGCCGCCGGTCCGGCGGAGCCTGTGCTGATCCTGGCGTCCGTGATAAGGGTGCCGACCGCGGACAGCGGGGCGATCCCGGCGAGGCCCACGGTGCCGTACTTGGTGGCGTCAGCGAGCACGGCCAGCGTGTCCGACGCCGCGATCATGGCGGCGTTGACCTCGGACTCGAGGAGATTCGGCGAGGTGATGCCGGCCTTCGGGTCGAAGCCGTGCACACCCATGAAGCACAGGTCGGCGTGCAGGCCGTCCAGGGCGTGCACCGTCACCGGACCCACAAGGGCCTCGGACGGCGTGCGCTGGCCGCCCAGCACCACCGTGCGGATGCCGCCGTCGCCCGCCGCCAGCGCGTTGGCCACCATGAGGGAGTTGGTGACCACCGTCAGCCCGAGATCCCGGGGGAGCAGGCGCGCGAGTTCGTGGGTGGTGGTGCCGCCGGAAACCAGCAGGGTCACGCCGGGGCGGAGCAGCGAGAGCGCCTCGGCGGCGATGGCCCGTTTCGCGTCCGCTTCGCGGGCCGACTTCGCGCCGAACCCCGGTTCGAGGGCGCTGAAGGCGCCAGCGCGGGTGGCGCCGCCGTGAACCCGGAGCAGGAGGCCCTCGGCGTCGAGTGCGTCGATGTCGCGCCGGACAGTCATCTCGGAGACGCGGAGCAGGTCCGCGAGTGCTGCGACGCGGACGGTCCCCTCGGCGTCGAGTTCCTGGAGGATGAGGTGCTGCCGCTGTGTTGCGAGCACGGTTGCACCTCCTTCCTGTTGACTCAGCCGTCGTCGATGGGCTCAGCTGTGTGCGGGCTCGGTTGTTCTTTGTGGGGCCGGTCACTATTTGCGGCTGTTCCCATTGTGGCACAAACCGATCAAAAACAAATACTTTCTAACAAAAGACAACAAAGAGTTGTCCTGGCAGGCCACTCATGCGTTGTGCTGCGTGCGTTGTACGGTAGGTCCATGACTTCCGGCGCGACTTCCGAAACCAGCGATTCCCTCACGACTCAGCGGCGCTACGCCACGGGCAGGCAGTACGAGCTCAGGCGGGGCGACGCGCTCGCCGTGGTCACCGAGCTTGCTGCCGGGCTGCGGTGGTACAGCCGCGGGGATGTCCAGCTGACGGAGTCCTACGGGGATTCCGACATCCCGCCCGGCGCTACTGGCATCACCCTGGCGCCCTGGGCGAACAGGGTAGAGGACGGCGTCTGGCACCTGAACGGCAAAAAGCAGCAGCTGGACATCACCGAGGTTTCCAAGAACAACGCAAGCCACGGGCTCCTGCGCAATGCGCCGTATTCCCTCGTCGCCGAGTCCGAGTTTGCGGTGACCCTCGAGGCGCCGGTATTCCCCCAGCACGGGTACCCGTTCCTGGTGCGGCACCGCGTGGAGTACTCCCTGGCCGAGGACCTGGGCCTGGAGGTGCGGCAAACGCTGGTCAACGATTCCGAGGCCGAGGCGCCATTTGTGCTCGGCGCGCACCCATACCTCCGGATCGGCGATGTTCCCTCCGAAGAGCTCACCCTGACCGTGGCTGCCGCAACGCGACTGGTGGCGGACGAGCGGCTCATCCCGCGCAGCTCCGAACCCGTATCCGGCGACAGCGACCTGCGGCGGGGAAAGACGGTGGGGGACCTGGATCTCGACGCCGCCCTGACGGATCTGAGGTTCGACGGCGGGATCGCCCGCCACACGCTGACCGCACCGGACGGCCGCAGCGTCAGCCTGTGGCAGGACGAGACCTGCCCGTTCGTCCACGTGTTTGTCAGCCGCACCTATCCTGGCCGGCCAGCGGCTGTGGCACTGGAACCGATGACAGGGCCGGCGAACGCCTTCAACTCCGGGGACAGCCTTCGCTGGCTGGCGCCCGGGGACTCATTCACCATCACCTGGGGCATCCGCGCTGACCTGGCCGGTGCCTGACCTGAGTGCCCCGTGACCAAAGCGGCGCAGTCGGGCCGTGGCGCGTTTCCAATAGCCGGACTGCTAGGGAAGTATTGGGCTATGACGCCAGCAAAGGACGCCACACCAGACGACGCAGCCAACACGATTGCCAGCGCGACAGGCGGTGCCGGCGCGACGGGCAGTGCCACAGGCAGGGCAAGCACAACAAACCCTGCCCGGCCCTTCGGCCGTCTCGAGCCGCGGCGCATCCGGACCGACCGTGACCTTGAAGAGGACATTCCCTACGGTGTGCGTATCGCGGCCGCATGGGCCTGGCGGCTGGGGCTGATCCTGCTGATCACCGGCGCCCTGGTCTGGCTGCTGGCCAAGGTCAGCTTCCTCATCATTCCCGTGATGGTGGCGGCGCTGCTGGCCGGCCTGCTGAGTCCCCTGGTGCGGTGGCTGCGGAAGTCGCACATCCCCAACGGGGCCGCCGTCGCCATCACGGTCCTGGGTTTCATCGGGCTCATCGCCGGTGCCCTGGCCCTGGTGGGGCGGCAGCTTGCCCTCGGTTTCCAGGAGCTGTGGGGCGAGGCGCTGGCCGGCGTCCAGCAGGTGCAGAACTGGCTGGCCGAGGGCCCGCTGCACCTGACGGCCACCCAGATCGACCAGTACGTCCAGGACGCCACGGCCGCGCTGCAGAACAACAGCAGCAGCATCCTCAGCGGCGCCCTGTCCTTCGGAAGCACCGCCGGCCACTTCGCGGCGGGACTGGTCCTGGCGCTCTTCATCCTGATCTTCTTCCTTCTGGAAGGCAGCCGCATCTGGTCCTTCCTGGTCCGGCTCCTGCCACGGCAGGCGCGGATCCCCGCCGACGGCGCCGGCCGGCGCGGGTGGACCTCCATGGTCAGCTATGCGCGGATCCAGCTGTTCGTGGCCTTCGTGGATGCCGTCGGCATCGGCGTCGGTGCCGCGATCATCAATGTCCCGCTGGCACTGCCGCTGGGCGTGCTGGTGTTCATCGGTTCCTTCATCCCCGTGGTGGGTGCGCTCGTGACGGGCGTCATCGCGGTGCTGCTCGCCCTGGTGGCCAATGGTCCGGTCAACGCGCTGATCATGCTGGGCATCGTGCTGCTGGTGCAGCAGTTGGAAAGCCACATCCTGCAGCCACTGGTCATGGGCAAGGCCGTCGCCCTGCATCCGGTGGCCGTGATCCTGTCCGTCGCCGCCGGCTCCTACCTCGCGGGCATCCCCGGGGCGCTGTTCTCGGTGCCCATCCTGGCCGTAGCAAATTCGGCGATTCGGTATATTGCTGCCAGAACGTGGGAACATGAACTTGTGCCGGCTGCCGCGGGTACCGCAGACCTGGCCTCTGCCGATGAGGACAATACCTTCAGGGAAGTCCGGCTGCCGGGCTCGCATTCCAGCCACGGCAACCCTGCCGGCACTGCACACGGCGCCCCGGGCGGCAACGCCGCCCCCGGTGCCGACGTCGATTCACCCAAAGGAGAATAGTTCGTGAACACCCCCGAAAGCCTTCCCGTCACGCTGGACGATGTCCTTGAGGCGCAGAAGCTGCTGGACGGGATTATTGCGCGGACCCCGGTGGAGTCCTCCCGGGCCCTGGGCAGCATGGTGGGCGGTGAGGTCTACTTCAAGTGCGAGAACCTGCAGCGCGCCGGCTCCTTCAAGGTGCGCGGCGCCTACGTGCGGATGGCGCGGCTCTCCGAATCGGACAAGAAGCGCGGCGTGGTGGCGGCCTCCGCCGGCAACCACGCCCAGGGCGTCGCCGTCGCCGCCAAGAGCCTGGGCATCACGGCCCGGATCTACATGCCCCTCGGCGTGGCACTGCCCAAACTCGCCGCGACCCGCAGCCACGGCGCCGAGGTGGTGCTGCACGGGCACAACGTGGATGAGGCCCTGGCCGAAGCCCAGCGGTATGCCGACGACACCGGAGCCGTCTTTGTCCACCCCTTCGACAACGTGGACGTCGTGGCCGGCCAGGGCACCCTGGGCCTGGAGATCCTCGAACAGGTGCCCAACGTCGACACCATCCTGATGGGCGTCGGCGGCGGCGGGCTGCTGGCCGGCGTCGCTGTGGCCGTCAAGGCCCGCGCCAAGGAACTCGGCCGCGAAATCCGCATCATCGGCGTGCAGGCGGAAAACGCGGCCGCCTACCCGCCCTCGCTGGCGGCGGACGCCCTGGTGCCGCTCAAGAAGGTGTCCACCATGGCCGACGGCATCGCCGTGGGCCGCCCCGGGCAGCTGCCCTTCAGCATCATCCGCGAACTCGTTGACGATGTGGTCACCGTCAGCGAAGACTCCCTGGCGCGGGCCCTGATCTTCCTGCTGGAACGCGCCAAGATGGTGGTGGAACCCGCCGGTGCGGTGGGGGTGGCTGCCCTCATGGACGGCAAGATCGAGAACCCGGGGACCACCGCCGTCGTCCTGTCCGGCGGCAACATCGACCCCATGCTGATGCTCAAAGTGATCCAGCGCGGCCTCTCCGCCGCCGGCCGCTACATGACCGTGCGGATGATGCTCGATGACCGCCCGGGTTCGCTGGCCACCATCGCGCGCATCATTGCCGAGAACGACGCCAACGTGACCGGCCTCGACCACACCCGCGTGGGCGGCTCCATCAGCATGGGCGACGTCTCCATCACAGTGAACCTTGAAACCAAGGGCCACGAGCACGGCGAACAGGTCCTCGGCGCCCTGCGCGCGGAGGGTTTCCAGCCGATCGTGGTGCACTAGGAGCCGTCATGCTGGACAGCCAGGGCGAGGCGCCCGCCACCAGGGAAACGGCCGCAGCCCGCGCCAAGCGCGGACTGCTGGTGGTGGGATCCTTCGTGGCGCTCCTGTTCGCCATCGAGCTGCTCAACACGGTGCTGCTCCACTCGCTGAACGGCGTCTTCGGGCTCCGGCCCAGAAGCGCCGACGGCATCCTGGACGTGTTCACCTTCCCGCTGCTGCACGCCAACCTCAACCACGTGCTGTCCAACGCGCTGCCGCTGATCATCTTCGGGTTCCTGGTATTTCTATCCGGGATCCGGGTCTTCCTCACGGCCGTCGCCTGCAGCTGGCTGGGCTCCGGGCTGGCCGTCTGGCTGTTTGGCGCCGGCGGAGTCACCGTGGGCTCGTCCGGGCTGGTCTTCGGCCTGTTCGCGTTCCTCCTGGTGCGCGGGTTCTTCAACCGCAGCTGGTGGCAGATCCTGCTGTCGGTGGTGCTGTTCCTTGCCTACGGTTCCATCCTTTTCGGGATCATTCCGAACGTGGCAGGCTACGTGTCCTGGCAGGCGCACCTCGGCGGCGCCGCAGGCGGCGTCCTGGCCGCCGTCGTGCTGCGGGCACGGGCCTCCCGCCGCCAACCTGCGTTTGGCGGCGAAGGATAACTAAGGCGGTTTAAAGCACGACGCCGGCCGTCCCCGGAAGTGGGGAGGCCGGCGTCGTGCGTTTGCTGGGACCGCGGACGGATGCGGTATTAGCCCGAGTAGGGCTTGGCGGAAATGATCTCCACCGAGATGTCCTTGCCGTTGGGGGCGGTGTAGCTGAGCTTGTCGCCCTCCTTGTGGCCCATGATCGCGGCACCGAGCGGGGACTTGTCACTGAAGACGTCCAGATCGGAGTCGCCGGCGATTTCGCGGGAGCCGAGCAGGAAGGTTTCCTCGTCGCCGGCGATGCGGGCGACGACGATCATGCCGGGCTCAACGATTCCGTCGTCGGCCGGTGCCTCGCCGACGTGGGCGTCGCGCAACAGGACGGTCAGCTGGCGGATGCGGGCCTCGATCTTGCCCTGTTCTTCCTTCGCAGCGTGGTAACCGCCGTTCTCCTTGAGGTCTCCCTCCTGACGGGCAGCGTCGATCTTCTGGACGATTTCCGCACGGCCGGGGCCGGAAAGGTGGTCCAGCTCTGCCTTCAGGCGGTCAAAAGCTTCCTGGGTAAGCCAAGCTGCAGGCGCGCTGTTAGTGGTAGACACGGACTTCTCCTCTAGTGGGTGTACAAGCGGTCATACAAACAAAGACCCCGCCACGGTGGCCACCTGTGGAACTCAGTAACCATCTCAGCGGGGTAAAGGTATTGATCCATTGTAGTCAATCCTGTGGAGTAAACCCAACAACCAAGCGGCGTGGGTCACACGGCTTCTTCTGCTGCCGGTTTTCCTGCCGGCCCTGGGCCGGCCCTAGGAAACCGCGGGCTTCGGGATCCAGCAGTTGTCCACGACGCCCGAGACGGCCTGGGATTCGGTGCGCAGGACAACCCGCTGGGCGAACGTGCGCCCGCCGTCGGTGCTCTGGCCCTGCGCGTCCTGCGGCTCCTGCCCGACCGGCGGAATGTCGACCACTTTCCAGCCGACCACCGCGAACCTGGAATCGAGCGCCTTGATGGCGCACTTGACGGCCGTGCCGGGTTCCCTGGTCACCTGGAAGTCCACCACGGCCTGGGTGGCATCCGGAGTCCGGTAGCCGATGTCCTTGTATGTCACCGACGCCGTGGCGTTGGACGTGGAGACCCAGGCCAGGAAGCCCATGCCGATTGCCAGGGCCACGATAACCGCCCAGCGCCGGGCCTTTCGGGACAGCCTGCGCTTTGGACGGCCATAGCGATTGGCTAGGCTAATGTCTGCAGGCTGGGAAGTGCCCGACTTGTCCTCGGTAGTCACCCTTCCAGTTTAGGGGTGATCAACCGGGGAAATATCCGGCGTCAGCATTGCAGTCAGCCCCAGGAGAAAGAGGAGCAGTCCCAGATGACAGCGTCCACCAGCCAGTCGTCCACGCTTCGCCTGCTGGCAGTCCACGCCCACCCGGACGACGAATCCAGCAAGGGTGCAGCCACCATGGCGATGTACGCCGCGGCCGGTGTGGACGTCATGGTCGCGACCTGCACGGACGGCTCCCGCGGCGACATCCAGAATCCGGCCATGGAGCCCGAGCCCCATCCGAAGCGGGACATGGCCGGTGCCCGCCGCCTTGAAATGAACGAGGCCGCCCGGATCCTGGGCATCCGGCAGCGCTGGCTGGGCTTCGTGGACTCGGGCCTGCCCGAGGGCGATCCGCTCCCGGCGCTGCCGGCCGGGTGCTTCGCGCTGCAGCCCCTGGAGCGGGCGGCGGCGCCCCTCGTCCGGCTGGTCCGGGACTTCAAACCGCACGTGATGGTCAGCTATGACGAAAACGGCGGCTACCCGCACCCGGACCACATCATGGCGCACCGGGTTGCGGTGGAGGCCTTCGAAGCCGCCGGCGACCCCGCCCGGTATCCGGG
The DNA here is from genome assembly GCF_042791415.1 of Arthrobacter sp. NPDC056691. Classification (NCBI taxonomy): domain Bacteria; kingdom Bacillati; phylum Actinomycetota; class Actinomycetes; order Micrococcales; family Micrococcaceae; genus Arthrobacter; species Arthrobacter sp. NPDC056691. The sequence goes on along the minus strand of NZ_JBHTXX010000036.1, from coordinate 11,898 downwards.
CACCGGGGAGGCCTGGGAGCCCGGCAAGCTGTACTACGACCGCGCCTTCAGCCCCGAACGCTTCCGTGCCCTGCACTTCGCGCTGGAGGAGGCCGGACTCCAGTCGCCCTACGCCCAGCGCCTGGCCGCCTGGCTTGAGGCGGACGCCGAAGGGCACACGCCCCCGATGCCCATGCATGAGACCACCACCCAGGTGGACTGCGGCGACTTCTTCGAAGCCCGCGACGACGCCCTCCGCGCGCACCGGACCCAGGTGGACCCGCTGGGCTTCTTCTTCGCCGTGTCAGCGGAGATGCAGGCGCGCGTCTGGCCCTGGGAGGACTACACGCTGATCCAGTCGAAGGTGTCCTCTGAGCTGCCCGAAAAGGATCTGTTCGCGGGGCTAAGATAGAGACAAGAGACATTTTCTATCCCGTGTAGAACAACACAGTAGAAAAACTGCAGTAGAACAACCCAGTAGAAGACCCGCGTAGAAGTCCGTGTGGCGGCCGGAATGGCCGCGGCCGCGCGCGTACCAACGGGCCGGACGTTGGCCCACGGGGCTGACGGCGGCCCCAGCCTTGAGAAGGTTTGAACAGTGCACCATTTGCTCATCGCCCTGGCATCGTCCCCGGCACCCTCGCCGTCGTTGCGCCCCGGCCTGACTCCGGACCAGGTCACCCCCGGCCTGTTGGGCTTTCTGCTGACAGCCTTCATCGTGGTGCTCACCGCGCTGCTGATTGTGGACATGGTGCGCCGCATCCGCCGCGTGCGGTACCGCGCCCAGGTGGAGGAGGAACGCCAGGCTGCCGCCGAGGCGGCGGACATTGCCCGCGACGATGCCGCCAACGGCAATGCAGGCCGCGCCGACACCTGATCCCGGATCGGGGAAGCCTGCATCAGGGAAGCCCGGACCGGGGCAGCAGCCCGGACCGGGGGAGCAAAACGCCCTCGGCGCGGAACCCTCTGCCTACCTGCGCCAGCACGCCGGCAACCCGGTGCACTGGCAGCCGTTCGGGGACGCCGCCTTTGCGGGGGCCGCGGCCCGGAACGTGCCTGTGTTCCTGTCCATCGGCTACGCCGCCTGCCACTGGTGTCACGTCATGGCACGCGAGTCCTTCGAGGACCAGGCCACGGCTGACTACCTGAACAGCCATTTCGTTGCGGTCAAGGTGGACCGCGAGGAACGTCCGGACGTCGATTCCGTCTATATGGCCGCCACGCAGGCCATCAGCGGTGAGGGCGGCTGGCCCATGTCCGTCTTCCTGACCACCGGCGGCCTGGCCTTCCATGCCGGCACCTATTTCCCGCCCCATCCCATGCCGGGCCGTCCGTCCTTCCGCCAGGTCCTCGAGGCCGTGCACGAGGCGTGGACGGAACGCCGCGACGCCGTGGAGGGAAACGCCCGATCCCTCGCGCAGAACATGGGCCAGGTGCAGCTCGCCGCTGCCGTGGACGTGTCCCGTCCGCCGGAACTGCTCGACGCCGGGCTGTTGCCCGCCGCCGTCCGTTCCCTCGCAGATTCCGAAGACCCCGACGACGGCGGGTTCGGCACCGCCCCCAAGTTCCCGCCGTCGGCCGTCCTGGAATTCCTGGTCCGGCACGCCGCGGTGCCCTCGGACACCGCCGATGAGGCCAGGGAGATGGCCGGGCGCACCCTCGCGGCCATGGCCCGCTCGGCCCTCTTTGACCAGCTCGACGGCGGGTTCGCCCGGTATTCAGTGACCCGCGACTGGTCCGTTCCGCACTTTGAGAAGATGCTGTACGACAACGCCCAGCTGCTGCACGTCTACGTGCACTGGATCCGGCTGGGCGGAACGGCCGGGTTCCCGGCAGCCGAGGCGGCGGACGTCGCGTCGCGGACCGCCGACTGGATGCTCTCCGCGCTGGGGTTGCCGGGCGGGGGACTGGCGTCCTCGCTGGATGCAGACTCCGTGGTGGACGGGGAGCACCATGAAGGGGCCAGCTATCTTTGGACGTCCGGCGATCTGGGACGGGTGCTGGGCGCGGAGGATGCTGCGGCCGTCGCCTGGATGATGAACGTCGGCTCCCGGGGCACCGTGTCGGAGTTCGGCTCGCCGCTGCACCCGGGCCGGGCGCTGGACGGAGACGAGGCGCGGCTCTGGCAGGATGTGGGGCCCCGCCTTCAGGAAGCCCGGGCACGCCGCCCGCAGCCCGAGCGGGACGAGAAGGTGGTGGCGGGCTGGAACGGGCTCGCCGTGGCCGCGCTCGCGGACGCCGGTGCAGTCCTGGACAGGCCGGACCTCGTGGCGGCAGCCGTCCGGATCGCCGGCTATCTGGAACGGGTCCACTGGCGGGCGGCATCGGCCGGCCCGCAGCCGCCCGGGGAGCTCATCCGTGTGTCGCATGCCGGCGCGGCCCGCGGGATCGGCGGCCTGCTCGAGGACTATGCGTTCTGCGCGGGCGGCTTCCTGGCGCTGTACTCGGCGGCGGGCGATCCCCGCTGGTACATGTTCGCCGAGGCGCTGATCCGGACGGCCTGCACCCGGTTCGTCGACGGCGGAAGGCTTGCCGATTCCGCCGGGGAGTCGGCGCAGGTCGTCAGCGCCCAGGGCGGAAAGCCGGGCCTGGACCCCTTTGACAACGCCACGCCCAGTGGCGCGGCCGCCTTTGCCGGCGTCCTGCTGGGCTACGCCGCGCTGTCCGGCTCCGCGGAACACCGGATTATGGCCGGGAACATCCTGGCCCTCCTGCCCCCGCTCGCGGTGCGGGTACCGCGCGTGGCTGGCTGGCTCCTGGCCACAGCGCAGGCCGCGCTTGCAGGGCCGGTGGAGGCCGCCGTCGTCGGACCTGCCGGTCCCGAACGGGACGCGCTCCACCGTGCACTGCTGCTGTCCCCGAGCCCGGGGCTGGTGGTGGCGGCAGGGGAGGCGGACGACGGCGGGACGCCGGCCGAGGTGCCGCTGCTGCGGCAGAGGCCGGCCGGCCCCGGAGGTGCGCCGCTCGTCTATGTGTGCCGCGGCATGGTCTGCGACCGGCCGGTGGCGACCGCTGCGGAGGCGCTGGAACGCGTCAGCTCAGGACTGCAATGAGGATGGCCGAGAAGTGGGCGGCAAAGGCCAGCACCGTGAATGCGTGGAAAAGCTCGTGGAAGCCGAAGTGCCGGTAGCTGAAGTTGGGTTTCTTGAGGGCGTAGAACACAGCCCCGGCGATGTACAGGGCCCCGCCGACGCAGATGAGCAGGGCTGCCGGGACGCTCGCCGCGAAGAAGGCGGGAAGGTAGAACAGGGACCCGCAGCCGAGGCCGATGTAGATGGGCACGTACAGCCAGCGGGGCGCGTCGGTCCAGAGCAGCCGGAAGAGGACACCCAGGATCGCGGCGGACCAGATCAGCCAGAGCAGGAACTCCGCCGTCGGCCTGTCCAGCAGGCTCCACGCCAGCGGGGTGTAGCTGCCGGCGATCACCAGCATGATGTTGGTGTGGTCCAGCCGCTTGAGGACGCGTTTAACGCCGGGGGCCCAGTTGCCGCGGTGGTACACCGCGCTGACGCCGAAGAGCAGCACGCCGGTAAGGGCGTAGATGGCGGACGCAATCTTGCGCTCTGCGGTGGGAGCCACCGCAACCAGGATAATCCCGGCAGCCAGGGCGAACGGCGCGGTGACGGTGTGGATCCAGCCCCGCCACTTGGGTTTGATCGTCAGCAGTTCCGCGATGCGTTCCGCGGCGTGGTCCACGGCGGCGGGTTCAGCCTTCGACGGCTCCGGTCCGCCGTCCGGGGCATTGCTCTTCATGCCTTCCAGAATAACCTACGGTTCAGTAAGTTACTCCCTGGTAGCGTTTTGCCCGTCTGGTCCTTTCGGCCCGTTCGGCGGGGCACCGGACGGCAACCTGCGCGCGGCTGCCGCCTCCGGGCGGTAGCCTAGGACTTGCACAAAAGTCGTACAGCAGGAAGTCAGGTGAATCTCCGGATGGAATGGCCCGGGTTCCTCTATGGCTTCTATGAGCGCAAGCTTCTGCGCTCGCTGGAACCGGAACGGATCCCCAGGCACATCGGCGTCATGGTGGACGGCAACCGGCGCTGGGCCCGGCAGTTCAATGCCCCGACCAGCCAGGGCCATCAGGCCGGCGCGGACAAGATCCACGAGTTTCTCGGCTGGTGCCAGGAGCTGGGCGTCCGGGTGGTCACCCTGTACATGCTCTCCACGGACAACATGAGCCGTTCCGGCGAGGAGCTCGACCTCCTGATGGGCATCATCGCCAACACTCTTGACCGGCTGGACGAGGATGCCGACATTTCGGTTCATGCCATGGGCGCCCCGGAGCTGCTCCCGGACTACCTTGCGGAGCGCCTGACCAAGCTCACCGCCCGGACGCCGGTGCGCGAGAAACTGCACGTGAACGTGGCTGTCGGCTACGGCGGCCGGCGCGAGATCGTGGACGCGGTGCGCGAGCTGCTGCACGACGCCGTGGCGCACAAGGCGGATATCAGCGAACTCGCCGACTCCCTGAGTGTGGAGGACATCTCGCGCTTCCTCTATACGCGCGGCCAGCCGGATCCGGACCTGGTGATTCGGACCTCGGGCGAGCAAAGGCTCTCGGGCTTCCTGATGTGGCAAAGCGCGTACAGCGAGTTCTACTTCTGCGAGGCGCTCTGGCCCGCCTTCCGGAAAGTGGATTTCCTCCGCGCCCTGCGCGACTACGCCGGCCGTCAGCGCCGCTTCGGCTCCTAGCGTTTTCGTCGTCCGACGGCCGCCGTATGGGCCGCCGTCGTTCACTCCGAATTCACATGCCGGCAACAGGAATCGCCGGACGAAGACGTTGGAAATTAGTTCGGGGCGATTTACGTTAAACCCATCAGCAGGCAAACCGCCGGCTGATCGGGGAGGCCAGTACATGGAGCGATTCTTCGCACCGGTTGTATGGGAGGCCGGATCCGGCCTCGTGGCCGAGCCGCCTCACCAATAACAATTCCGGGCACGTGCCCCGGGGCTGGAGTCGATGTGGCTATTTCTGAACAACTGCCCGAAGTCATCACGGACAAGGGTGAGAAGGCTACCTCTCGCGCCAAGCGAGCCATTTCAAAGACCGGTGCGGACACGAAAGACGCCGCAGCCGGTCTTGCTGTTTCCGGCCCACAGACTGAAACCCAGCCATCAGTCTCCACCTTCGTCATCGACACCTCCGTGCTGCTCTCCGACCCCCGCGCGCTGCTGCGGTTCGCGGAGCACGAAGTGATTGTGCCGATCGTGGTGATCACCGAACTTGAAGGGAAGCGGCACGACCCCGAACTCGGCTACTTCGCACGGAAGGCGCTCCGGCTCCTTGATGACCTTCGCATCCAGCACGGCGGGCTCAACCGGCCCATCCCGCTGGGCGACGCGGGCGGCACGCTCATGATCGAGCTGAACCACATCTCTGCCGAAGTCCTGCCGGCCGGATTCCGCGGCGGGGACAACGACAGCCGCATCCTCGCCGTCGCCAAGAACCTCTCCAACGAGGGGCGCAACGTCACCGTGGTGTCCAAGGACCTGCCGATGCGGGTCAAGGCCTCGGCCATGGGCCTGCTGGCCGATGAATACCGCAACGAGCTCGTCAAGGATTCCGGCTGGACCGGCGTCGCCGAGATCGATGCGAGCGACGAGGAGATCTCCACGCTGTACGGCCACGAACCGGTCTTCATCCCGGCGGCAGCCGAGATGCCGGTCAACACCGGCCTTGTGGTGCTCTCCAGCCGTGGCTCCGCCCTGGGACGCGTGGGGGCCGACAAGCAGGTCCGCCTGGTCAAGGGGGACCGCGACGTTTTCGGCCTCCACGGGCGGTCCGCTGAGCAGCGGTTGGCCATCGACCTGCTGATGGACCCCGCGGTGGGCATCGTGTCCATGGGCGGCCGCGCGGGCACCGGCAAGTCGGCCCTTGCCCTGTGCGCCGGCCTCGAGGCGGTGCTGGAACGCCGCGAGCACCGCAAGGTGATCGTGTTCCGCCCGCTGTTCGCGGTGGGCGGCCAGGAGCTCGGCTACCTGCCGGGCTCGGAGGCGGAGAAGATGAACCCCTGGGCGCAGGCGGTTTTCGACACCCTGGGCGCTCTGGTGAGCCAGGAAGTCGTGGAGGAAGTCATGGACCGCGGCATGCTGGAGGTCATGCCGCTGACCCACATCCGCGGACGCTCCCTGCACGACGCCTTCGTGATCGTGGACGAGGCCCAGTCGCTCGAAAAGAACGTCCTGCTGACCGTCATGAGCCGGATCGGGCAGAACTCGAAGATCGTCCTCACCCACGACGTTGCCCAGCGCGACAACCTCCGGGTCGGACGGCACGACGGCATCGCAGCGGTCGTCGAGACCCTGAAGGGCCACCCGCTCTTCGGCCACATCACCCTCACCCGGTCCGAACGCTCGCCCATCGCGGCTCTCGTCACGGACCTGCTCGAAGGGGCGTAGCTCATACCTAAGAAGGGCCGCGGTCCGGGTCTCCGGGCCACGGCCCTTCTCTGTTGGCTGAGCTTGGGTCGGGCGGGGAGCGAAACCCCTCAGCCCGCGATCCCCAGGAGGAATTTTGCCGTGGGTTCGTGGCCTTCCACTTCTAGGTGCCAGTCGGGCCGGTTGAACGTTGCCGCCGTGAGGCGGACCCTCTGTACTGTTTCCTGTTTGCCGTCCCAGGACATGCGCGTGGCGCCGTTCGGTTCGTAGCCAAGCGACCGGGAGACTCCCAGGGATGCGGCGTTCCAGTGGGCGGCTTCGGATTCGCAGACTTCGGCGCCAAGCCAGTCAAAGGCGTAAAGCGCGACGGCGGCCCGCATCTCCCTGCCGAAGCCCCGGCCCTGCGCGCTTTTCCGCAGCCACGATCCGGTGGTGACCGTGCGCAGGACCCCAAAGTCCCGCGCGGCGATGTCCTGGCAGCCGAGGAAGGTTCCGTCGTGCCAGATGCCGAGCGTCAGCGTCCAGGACTCCGGCGTGGACGTGGCGCGGCACTGCCAGTACCAGCGGGCCATGTTGGGTCCCAGCTCGCCGGCGGGGACCGCGGTCCAGGGCGTGCTGAACGGATTGCGGCCCGGCTCGTGGATGCCGCTGGCCGCCGCTTCAACTGCCGCGGGGATGTGGCCGTCGCGCAGTGGCCGCAGGGTGAGCCGGGGAGTGCCCAGAGTGAGGGCGAACGGAGGCCACACGGAGATCAGCTCGGTCATGCCGGAAGTCTAATAGGTGGCTGGTCCTGTCAAGACGCCGGGGAATGCGGCCCGGCTTACACCGGCACCGCTGCCGTCAGCTGGTGTGGTGCGACAGGCCGAGGGACAGCCGGGTGTTGGCGGGCCCTTCCAGCACCAAGGCGACCGCCTGGTTGGGAAGCTCGAAGACCATGGTGGCGTCCAGGCTATCGCCCTGTTTGAGCAGCGTCTTCCCGGGTGACGTCCAGAGCGGATGAATGCTGTTGGCGCCCAGCCCTGTCACCGAGAACTGGGACGTGTCCACCGCGACGCCTTTACCTTCCAGGGCGGTGAACTGCACCAGTATCCGTACCCGGTGGGTTCCCGCGGACGGGCCCTCGTCCAGGACCTGGACGCGTTCCGGCGGAAGCCAGCCGTCCTTTTCCAGCGGGATGATGCCGTTGACCCGCGCCGTGCCGCCGGGGATCACCGCACTCGCGCCAAGCGGGGTGCTCGCCTCGGGCTTGGCCGTCAGGAAGAGGTATCCCAGCACGAGTCCCAGGGCGCAGAGCAGGGAGACCGGGATCAGCAGCAGCTTCCTTCGGCGCCGGGCGCCGGTCCTGCCGGTGCCGGCCGTGTCAGGTGTCGATACGTCTGGAGCCATGGTTGACATGGGACGAGTGTGAAGCCGCCAGGTTGGAAAAAACCTGCGCGGACCCCCGCATTCCGGGTGGCCCGTCAGGCGGGTGGCCTTTCAGTCGGGGTGGCCCGTCAGGCAGGATTGGGCCGCAGCGGCCACTGGATGTGCTCGCGCACATCAGTGAGGTTCATCGGCTGGGCCACGAAGAGATCGTCCAGCATGTACTCGTCCACGGCCAGGATCCGGATGCGGTGCCCGGAAAGCTGCCCCTCGCCGTCGAGCGGTTCTGCCGCGACGCAGACGCCGGTGCCGGCGTCGATGCGGATCCTGGTCCGGCCCGCGCCGCAGAGGGGTGCTGCCGCATCCAGCGGGCGGTACCCGGGGTTCGGGGACACCACAGTTTCCAGCGCCGCCCGGCCTTCGTGGGTCACCTCCCGAACGGGCTCCAGCACTTCGACGGCGTTGGCATTGGGGAACTCCAGCGGCACCGGGGCATTGCCCGCGAGCTCCACCGGATCCAGCGCAGCAGCGAACCGGCCGTTTCCGAACGAGGGTTCACCGTAGGCGGCCTCAGGGCGGCGCCGCACCAGCCCGCCGTCGTCGTAGACCGGGGTCACCAGGTGCGCAGGAAGCAGCCACGACTTCCGGGTGGCGCTGGTGTACAGGCCGTCACGCGAATCGTTGATGCCCGTGGTGCTGCCGAGCAGCGTGCCGTCGCAGGACTCCAGCCGGAGCGCACCGGGACGGCGCAGCCACGCGCGGACGGTGCCGCTGCCGGGACTGCCGGCGCCGGGAAACTCGGTGTATTCAAAGCGCAGGGACTGCCACTTCCACGGGGATGAGCGGCAAAGATTCCGGAACGAGGCAGCCGACGTAAGCGGAACACCACCGCCGTGTTCCTGCCGGTGCTTGGCGTCCCAGGTCCCCATATCCACAGTTTACGCGCGGCCCCCAGCGGCAGGTCCGGCAATCGAGTAGCATCCGAGGGTGATCCAACGACTGGGGGAACTCTGGGAAACCGCGCCAGCCGCATTCTGGCTGCTGCTGGCGTCGTGCGCGTATTTCGCCGTGATGGCGGTGCGGCTCACTGTGATCGACGTCCGCCACCACCTGCTGCCGAACCGGATCGTCTTCCCCTCCTATGCGGTGGCCGGGGTGCTGCTGCTGGGGGCGGTGCTGACCCTCGCCGTTGCGGATCCGTCGGGAGTGCCCGACGGCGGGGCCCGGCTTTTCGGCGTGCCGGCGCTGAGGATTGCGGCCGGGGGAGCGGTGCTGTGGCTGTTCTACTTCGTGCTGCGGCTGGTGTACCCGCCGGGCATGGGCTTCGGGGACGTGAAACTCGCCGGTGTCCTGGGGCTCTACCTGGGTTACCTCGGCTGGCCGCACGTTTTCGCGGGGACGTTCGCCGCTTTTCTGCTCGGCGGACTCTGGAGCATCGGCCTGCTGGTGCTGCGCCGCGGCACGCTCAAATCGGCCATCCCGTTCGGGCCCTTCATGCTGGCCGGAGCAGCAGCGGCCATGGTCCTGCTCCCCGCCTGACCGCAGCCCCCAAGCTAGCCCCGCGAACGACCAGCGCGAACGAACACTTAAGCCCGGTGCCCAGCGGCAGGTCAGCGGCGCTGGCCGGCCAGCTCGCCGTCGTCGTCCTTTACACCGTCAGCGTCACGCAACTCCGGGTCACCAACAGCCGGGTCACCAAGGGCGGCCCCGCGCAGGGCGGCTTCGAGAAGCTCCGCCTCCTCGCCGCCCACGGCCTCGCCGCGGGCCACCATGCCTGCGGTGTCCGAGAGCGGGATCTGCTTCAGGGTGATGGCCAGAAGCAGTGCGACGGCGATGAACGGGACGAGGTACCAGAACACCGGTGCCAAGGAATCAGCGTAGGCGTTGACGATCGCGTCGCGGAGCTGCTCCGGAAGCTGGCCGAGTGTCTGCGGATCCAGCGTCCTGGTGGACTGGGATGCCTGGCCGGCCGATGCCCCGGCGCCCGTGAACGCGTTGGTCAGGGACTCCGCCAGCCGGTTGGTGAAGATGGAGCCGAACACCGCCACGCCCAGCGCAGCCCCCACTTCGCGGAAGTAATTGTTGGTGCTGGTGGCGGTGCCGATCTGGTCCGCCGGAACGGAATTCTGCACCACGAGGACGATGACCTGCATGATCAGGCCGAGGCCGGAACCGAAAAGGAACAGCTGGACGCAGATGACCCAGATGGGCGTCTCGGCCGACAGTGTGGTGAACCACAGCATCGCGGCGATGGTCAGGCTGGCGCCGAGGACCGGGAACATCTTGTACTTGCCGGTCTTGGAAATGCGGATACCGGAGTAGATCGATGTTCCCATCAGGCCGGCCATCATCGGGAGCATGAGGAGCCCGGACTCGGCGGCGGAGGTGCCCGACGACATCTGCAGGAAGGTGGGCACAAAGGCGATGGCGGCGAACATGCCCAGGCCCAGGGTGAAGCCGATGGCGGTGGAGTTCACGAAGATCCGGTTCCGGAACAGGCTCAGCGGGATGATGGGGTCCTCGGCGCGGCGCTCCACCATGACGAAGGCCGCGGCGGCCAGGATCAGGCCGGCCCCGAAGGCCCAGGTGACGGGCGAGTCCCAGCCTTCGTCCTTCTTGCCCCCGAAGTCCGTGAAGAAGATCAGGCAGGTGGTGGCGACGGAGAGGAACAGGACGCCGAGGATGTCGATCCGCTTTTCGGCCTTCTTGTTGGGAAGCGTCAGGGTGAACCAGGCGATGGTGAAGGCGGCGATGCCGACGGGGATGTTGATGTAGAAAGCCCACTCCCAGGTGAGGTGGTCAACGAAGAACCCGCCCAGCAGCGGTCCGGCCACGGCGGAGAGGCCGAAGATGGCGCCGAGCGGGCCCATGTACTTGCCGCGCTCCTTGGCGGGAACGATGTCCGCGATGATGGCCTGCGAGAGGATCATCAGTCCGCCGCCGCCCAGGCCCTGGATGGCACGGAAGATGACGAAGCCCCAGAAGTCCGTGGCGAAGGCGCAGCCCACCGAGGCAAGTGTGAACAGTGCGATGGCCACGAGGAACAGGTTCCGGCGGCCCAGGATGTCGCCGAACTTGCCGTAGACCGGCATGACGATGGTGGTGGCGAGCAGGTACGCCGTGGTGATCCAGGCCTGGTGCTCGACGCCGCCGAGCTTGCCGACGATGGTGGGCATGGCCGTGGACACGATGGTCTGGTCCAGGCTGGAGAGCAGCATGCCGGCGATCAGCGCGGAGAAGATGATCCAGATGCGTTTCTGGGTCAGCAGCAGCGGTCCGGCTGCGGGTTTGGAACTGACGGCGGTGCTCATGGCTGTCCTTCTGCGGAGGGGGCTTCAGTGTGGGCGGGGGAAACGGGGCGGGAATACGGCTGGGAGAGCAGGAACCTGGCGGCTTCGAAGTTTTCGAGCAGCAGGTCACGGTACGTGCGGGCGTTGCCCTCGGAGAAGTAGGCGAGGCTGGTGTGCCGGGCGATGTTGCCCATCACCACCACGGCCATCCGCACCACAGGGTGGCTGGCCGGAAGGCCTTCCCGCTTGGCGAGGAGCTGGGCGAAATGGGCTTCCCGCTCCTCCGTGGCACCGATGATCTTGAGCATCAGCTGCGGTTCCTTCTTGATGACCCCGATCAGCTGGCGGGTTTCCTCCTCCGAGCTGCTCATCCGCTCGGACATGCTGAGCGACAGCTGGAGGAGGTCCTGGAGCAGGCTCGCCGAGATCTCGCCCTGCGGGGAACCCTGTCCGCCCCGGAGGAACTCGTCGAAAACGTCCTCGGGCAGCTCGTCGTCCACGTGCCCCAGGATGGCGTCTTCCTTGGTGGGGAAGTAGTTGAAGAAGGTCCGCCTGGAGATGCCTGCCTGTTCGCAGACGTCCTCCACTGTGTAGCCGCTAAGGCCGCGCTCGGAGGTCAGGGAACGGGCGACGGCGGTAATCGCCGCGCGTGTAGCGGCGCGCTTGCGCTCGCGCAGTCCGCCGCCAGTACTTGCACTTTCATTCACAAAGTAAAGTTTTGCACTCGATCAAAATTAGTGCAACTTTTGCTGTTGAGTTTTTGTCCAGATATCGCGAGTTGGAGTGCCCCCAACTCGCGATATCCCTCTGCGTCAGGCTGGTTGTGAGTCATTCATTTGTAGTGAAGGAGCAGCCGCGTGTCGTGGAGAAGCCAGGGTTTTACTCGTGA